>JAPPFH010000142.1 GCA_028875185.1 Chloroflexota bacterium
GAACAAGATTTAGGGTGGGGGAAACGAGGGATATATCAACACATTCACCACACCCTCAGCCTGAATTGTCTAGCGTGGCGCGCGAAAATCAGTATAATGGATTGTCATAATTGACATATCAGATTTCATTCGGGAGGTAGGGTAGACATGGCATCAATCGAAGAACGTGTGCAAGGAATCGTAGTGGAGCTCTTGGGCGTGGAAGAAGAACGCGTCGTGGAAGGCGCCAGCTTTCGCGAAGATTTGGAAGCGGACTCGCTTGACCTGGTCGAATTGATCATGGCTTTCGAGGAAGAGTTTGGCGGCGAGATAAGCGATGAAGACGCGCAGCGGATTGAGACAGTCGGCCAAGCCGTCCAATACATCAAGTCCAATATGGAATGACTTTTCAGGCATATTCAAGCGGTTCTATTGACAAGGCGGCGTGAGCTGCCTTTTTCTTTTGGGAAAAATGACCAATATCGCCGAACTGCTGGGGAAAAGAGCAAAATACCTGCAGCAATAATCAATTTCGTCGGATAAATGTAATCTCGTGAAGCGCCAGCGCGATTACAGCGGCGTAGCACAAGATCAATATCCAGATGCCTGCGCCCTGAGCGGCAGCCAGTTCGAAATGGCTGAATAGCGCCATAGCGCCAGACAGTCCAAGCGCGGCTGTCCCGATTCCCGAAATGGCAAGCGCCAGCTTCACTGCCAGCGCAATCCAGCGGCGCCCGAGCGGCAGCAGGAGAAGCCCCGCAACCAAGCTAACCGCAGCCAGTATGAATTGCTGTCGGTAATTCAGATTGTTGATATCGTAGACATACTCAAATGGCGGCAGCTGCGCCGTCGCCAGCAGGCAAATCGTTAAAGCGGCGATTGCCATCTCCTTGCGTCCGACGGCGATGACGCCCAGCAGCAAAGACAGTAGAAGCAGCTGGGTTCGCAGAAGAAGCGGTACGATAAGCGGCGGAGACGTGACGCGCTGCGCTGGGACAAGGCTCGCCCATTCCGCCAAATCGAACGCGTTCAGCGTCATCGGTCCAGACGATGCGACAATCCACGGGAGCAGGTAGCCACCGAGGCCCGTGAGGACTAGCGCGACCATCAGCATTGAGGCGCTGTGGGATTCGATTCGTCGGCTCATCGCGCAGTCTCCCGACGCATGAAGATCGCAGAGTTTTGGAAGATATTCACAGTAAGTCCTTCATGCGCCTAACATGTCCGTATAAATTGACTTGAGTTGCCCCCCGGCGCGCTCCCAAGAGAATTTCTTTGCCTGCCGATAACCCGCCTCAATCAGTTGCGATCGCCTGGCGTCGTCGGTCTCCAACTTGAGAATCGCGTCGCTGATGGCGTCGGTGTCCTGCGGATCGACTAGCAGGGCTGCGCTGCCGCCCACTTCCGGCAGCGACGACAGATTGCTCGTGATTACAGGCGCGCCGCAAGCCATCGCCTCCAGTACCGGCAAACCAAAGCCCTCGTAAAGCGATGCCATCACCAGCATCCGCGCGCCACTATAGAGCGCCGGCAAATCGGGATCCTCAACCAGCCCGAGCATATGCACAGTGTCGCTCATGCCCGCGCGCGCTATTGTCTGCCGCAATTCATCTTGCAGCCAGCCGCTGACGCCGGCAATGGCGTAATGGAGAGCGACGCCCGTCTCGCGCAGTGCGGCCAGCGCCTCCACCACGCGGCTGTAATTCTTGCGCGGCTGAACAGTGCCCACGGAAAGAATATAGTTGACCTTGTCCAGATTGTATTTTCGGAGTGTTGCCGCCCGCCGTTCGCGATCAGCTACGCGCCGGAATCGAGGATTGACGCCACTGTAAAGAACCGTGATTTTGTTTTCACGGGTTTTGTACAGTTCGATCAGGTCAGCCTTTGTCGCTTCAGAATCGGCCAAGATGTGATCCGCTGCCGCGACCGAAGACGGAACGACCGCATCCAGGTAGGCTTTCAGCGGCGGGCTTGCGGCGCTCGGTACACGGACGAAAGACAAATCATGCACTGTCAATAAGGTTCGCGTCCGCGGTCGCGTCGGCGGCAACACAAAATCGGTCGCGTGAAAGAGATCGATTGCGCCGGTGAATGCCTCTATCGAGAGTGGAATGCCGGCGCGATGCCAGAGCCTGGCGAGCCACTCGCTGGTGATGCGGGTCGGCTTCCAACAGAAGTTCTCGCCGGGTGGCGCTGGCAAGCCAGCCCTATTGACCCCCGCCGCGAAAAGACGATATTCCTCGGAATCGCCGACTTTCGCCAATGCGTCCGCGAGTTCACGCACATAGCGTCCGATGCCGCCTGTTTGTTTCAGCGCCGGCGTATAATCCAGTGCGATCCGATGCACGTTATTCGACGTCGTTATAAGTCCAGAAGCGATTGGCTATGAAATTCCACATCATCACGATCAGCACGCCAAACACCAGCGCAATCGTTGTGCCGAGCTTGTTCTGGTCTATCAATTGCGGCGCGTAATCAGAGACCGCGCCCTGCAGAATTGAGGTCGACAATTGACCGAAATATTCGTACGTGCCGTTCATCCACAGGTTGCGTATGACCAGACCAATAAGGCTGACGATCAGGAATTGGGTCAATTGGCGGCGAACGGAATAGCTTCGCGAGTCGGGATAAGTCCAAACCCGGTTCCAAATGAAATTGCTGCAGACCGCCAAAATGAAACCGACGCTGTTCGCGAGCAGCACATTCTGATTATTCTCCGGCGGAAGCAAGGTGTTCTGCAGGATGATCACCGAACCGACATCGATAAGGAAACCCAAAGATCCGACGAACGCAAACTTGATAAAGCGCTCGACTTCCTTCGCCTTGGCTCGTCCAAACTTTAGCGACAGCTTTGTGATTAAGCCGTCAACCGGCGTCGTCAAGCGATGATTTGTCAGGGTTGCATCGGGCGCGTCCGGCGTTACAGCCTGCGACATCGTTACTCCATTTTAAGCGAATCGTTGACTTGGCGATTCAGAATCGCCAATACGCTCAATAATACACCGATATGTAGAAACAGGTTATTCACATACAGATTATCAAATACGCTGTGCACAGCGATATAGGTCCAACAGCCGAGCAGACCGATGGCAAGGGCGCGGGCGCTCCGGTCCGGATAGCGGCGCAACTGCCAGGTCACCCGGAAGATCGCGATCCAGAATGCGAGATAGGCTAGCAATCCCACGGCGCCCGTCTCCGCGAGAAAGTTCAAATAAAGATTGTGCGCATGGCCCAAAGGCGCCTCCCAACTGATCAAGCGATGTTCATCGTAGGCTGCGGCATAATTGCCCAAGCCAATGCCGAACACCGGGTTGTCTTGCGCCATGCTTATAGCCGCCTGCCAATGCGCGAGCCGCTCGATAACGGCGAAGTTCGTAGGCGTAGCGTCAACGCCGCGTACATCGGAAATCGTGAAGAGATCGGTTGCCGCGGTCGTGACACGGTTGACGACCGAGCGCGGCAGCAGTCCGGCGCTCCACAATGCAGACAAGACCGCCGCCGATGCCAGCGCAAATGAAATGCCGTGGACGAGACGCCTGGGCGTGGCGATTGTCATGACACCGAGCGCCACAAGCAAGCCCAACCAGGCGCCTCGGCTCCAGGACGCGAGAAGCGCAGCCGCTATCATTGCCGCTGCGCCGGATGAAACGGCAAGCAACACGATGCGCGAAAGCGCAATCCGGCGTCTCGACAGCAGGTCAAGCCAGATATGGTGCAGATTGACCGCGGCGCACATCAAAGCGAGTGGCAGCGCGATTCCCATAAAGCCGCCGAATGGGTTGGGCTGGCCGAATGTGCCGAAGGCCCGAAAGAAACGCCCAAGGATAAGCAAGTGATCGGCGCCGCTGCCGCCGAAGAAAATATACAGACCGACGAGCGCGTTGGCTACGGCGCTCACCAGCACGGCAAATATCAGCCAGCGCCAATTGGATCGCCCAGTCTCGGACAAATGCCAGATCATTACGGCGATGACTGCCCATTTCAGCCACTCAGTGAGCCAGTTGCCGATGCCCTCGCTTGTATACGCGCCAATTGCAAAAGCAAGGCAAAGCCCGATGGCGGACATCAGCACTGGCTCTGGGCTGATCCTGAGCAGCCGCCAACGATTCACGATGCCGTTAACCAGCCAAATGCCTAGGTAAAGCGCCAGCAGTATTTGACCGATGTCAAGCGGCAGCTGTATGGCGGATTCGGTGGCGATCAAAGTGCGCAGCGGCGCGAGCGCCAGCAGAACGACCAGCATGGCGAGCGGCGTACGCAGCGTCAGCAGAAGGCACAGGCTTATGGCGACCAAGAGAAGAAACACGGACAGCGGAAGCGCCTTGAGCGCAACTACGGCAGTGACAGCGACAATGACGCAGAACCAGCTGACCTGGGAACGCTCCCAGTCCATTCTAGCCAGCGCCGGAGAGGACCGACCGGAAATACTTAAGCGTCCATTCAAGGCCATGTTCAAGTTCCACTTTTGGCCGCCAGTTCAACACGTCGCGCGCGCGGCTTGTGTTCGGTCTGCGCGTCTGCGGATCGCCATCAATGCGCGAACCGTCGGCGAAAACTATGCCAGCGCGATTGTCCGCCGCGCGATTGACGGTCTTGGCGAAATCGAGAATGCTGATTTCCCGCGTCGTGCCGATATTCACCGGTTCGACAAAATTGCTGCGCAGCAGCCGAACCACGCCCTCAATTAGGTCGTCTACGAATTGAAAACTGCGCGTTTGCGAACCGTCGCCGTAAACGCTAAGCGCCTCTCCGCGCAGCGCCTGCCCAATAAAGTTAGGCACCACGCGCCCGTCATCGAGTCGCATGCGCGGACCGTAGGTGTTGAAGATGCGAACGATCCGCGTATCCATCTGGTGCTGGCGGTGATAAGCCATGACCAGCGCTTCGGCATAGCGCTTTGCTTCATCGTATACGCCGCGCGGCCCCACCGGATCGACGTTTCCAGCATACGATTCACTTTGTGGATGCGTCAGCGGGTCGCCGTAAACCTCGGATGTCGATGCGAGCAGGAATCGCGCGCCTTTTGCCAAAGCAAGACCGAGCGCGTTATGAGTGCCGAGCGCGCCGACTTTCAAAGTCTGAATCGGATACTTGAGGTAATCAATCGGGCTGGCGGGAGACGCAAAATGCAGAACAGCGTCCACCGGCCCCGGTACATGAATGAAATTGCTCACATCGTGGTAGATGAACTCGAAATCCCGATTGCCAGCGAGATGCGCGATATTGTCTTGCGATCCGGTGATGAGATTGTCCATCGCGATCACGCGATCGCCTTCACGCAAAAAGCGGTCACATAGATGTGACCCTATGAAACCGGCGCCACCGGTAATCAGAACGCGCAAATCCCACCGCCTCCAACAACCTGAATCGCGAGGATATTACCACAAATGCGCAGCAGCGGGTATGCGTCGGCTGAAGGTCAGGTGCCGCGGTCACGATTTCGGCCGGTGGCAAGTTGGCGCAGTCGCACCATCGCCGCGAGCTGAAACATAAAAATAAACGCCAAATCAATCACGAATACGCTGTTATCCACCAAGCCATGCGCCAGCAAGGCGGCCATGCTCCCGCTTAGCCCCAGCGCTATCGTATAGCCCATGTCGTCGCCTTGACGAAACGCTCGCATGACTGAAATAGCGCCCCGCCAGAACTGGAGCTGCATCACGCCAAGCAGACCAACACCAAACACGCTTAGCCGGAGCCAGAAATCCAGGACGAAATTATGCGGATGAGACAAATCAGCATCCCATATCGCATCGGGCCGCAGATACTCGCCGCCGAAATAATAGAGAAACTGATCCAACCCTAAGCCCGTTATCGGCCGGTCTCGCAGCATGGATATCGAGCTTTCCCACAATCGCAGCCGGACGAAATTCGTGCCGCTCGAAAAATCGAGCGCGCTGGCCACAGTGGCGGACACTTGCGACAAGATGGCGACGGCAAGCAGCCCGACCGCGGCCAGGAGAATTAGCGGGGCAACCGCCCTCCGACCGAATCGACCCACTAAGATGGCGGCCACGCCACAAGGCACACCCAGAAGAATCGCTCCAATGCTTTGCGTCAGCATCAGGGCCGGCAGCATAACCGCCACGCAACCCGCCCCTAGCCAACGCAGACGCGAATCGCGACTTGTGATTGCCAAAGCCAGCGCCATCGGAATCGTGCGACCCAATAGCAATCCGACGTTGTTCGGCGAGCCATACACGCTATTCAATGGCGGATGACCTTGCATCAGAAAAATCTGGTAAAGCCCAACCAAGCAAACGACGACCCCGGCGATCATCACGGCAGCATAGAGGCGGATTAATGTTTTGCGGTCTGGGTTAGCCAGACGAAGCAGGAAATAGAAGATCGCCGGCTCAATAATCAAGGCGCGCAGCTCCGTCAAAGCCGTGGCTGGGCGCTGTGTCCACAGTAGCGATGCGACAGCAAGCAAAACAAAGCACACGACAGCGGCGTCCAGCTTTTGAATGCGCCGGAGCGACAAGCGCGAGAGGGCGGAGTAGGCCGCGTTATTCATCTGCAGCCCGCTGCCAATGCCGACCATTACTTTGACGAAGCCAGCCGCCATCGAGATGAGCAGCATCATCTCGACCATGGGAATCGCGTACGAATAAAGCTCGACCGGCGACAGAAAGAATGGCGCCCAGAATAATGTTAGGATAAGGCCATTGGCAATCCGGTGATAAATCTGTACGAAAAGCAGCAGCGCCAGTATAAGCGTGACGATCACGCTCTCGGAAATGTAAAGCGCGCCACCGGTGAGGAGCGCCAGCAAGATATTCACTTCATCTCGCACGAAGATGGAAGCCCTGGGCGAATCCCAAGTCCATAGCATCGCGAGCATCATGAACACTGATGTTAGGCCCGTCAGCAGCAAGCGCGCGCTATTGTTCAGCCCGGCAAACAGATTGTTGATGCCTGGCAGCCATTCATTCCAGGGCGCGCTCGCGGCTGAATAAACAAGAACGATCAAAGACAGCGCAGTCGCGAAGACGCCAAGCGCTATCTGTCGATTATATGGCGCGGTCAGATCGCCCGAGCTTACGGCATAACCGGCAATTGCCCAGCGATCCCCGCCACGATCGGCGCTGGCGCTGAGTGTGTGGATGCCAAGGGGCAGGTTGCTCGCGATCGGCACGAGGCTCAACTCCGGCGCGCGCGAATTGCTGCGCAAGAGGATGTATCCGTTGCCATTGGCGTCGTGCTGTACCGCGTTGGGCGCCCGCCCGTCCACGGTGGGGTAGAGAAAGGCGAAGTAATCGTCTTCACGCAAAAGCATGGCGACATCAGCGCCGTAAAAATCAAACGACAACTGGCTGTCGCTGGTTGGCAGCCAACCGAGATCGGCGCCCAACTCGCCAAATTCCCAAACCCCGCTGTAGCGCGCGTGTTTGTTTCGCGCCGGATACAAACCGTTCTGGGCCTGGCTTGGATACGGATACGCTTCGAGCGCGCTCAGTAATGCGGATGTTGAGCCGTCCCTCTTCACAAGCGCGAAGCCCCATTGCGCGCTGCTTGCAATCGCGGCTGGCTGCCAATGCTGTAGAAAAAGCGGGCCGAGCCAAGGCAGCTCGCGATGCGCGCGATCCAGCGCGCCCATTGTGTACTGCACTTGTTCGTCCTCGGATACCTCGCCCCAGATTGAGGCATCGCCTTGCCAGTCGCCCGGCAGGGAATTCCAGCCGTAATTGCTCGCCCACAAAGGTGTCTTGCCGTCGCCGTTTGCCAGCATCACTTCGCGCAAGGCGATGATGCGGGAGAAGTTAAGCAGGTCTTCATCAACTCGCCGATCGTACGGCGACGTGAATTGTCCGTAGGGCTTGCCAGCGACGACATCCATCAACTGGCGCGCGCCATGCGCGTACATCGCCTCCAGATAACGGATGTCGCTGATATTTCGTCCGGCTTTTTCAACCGTGGGCGCCAAGCCCGCCGCCACGATGATTGCGGAGGGATCCGCTTGTAATATCGCCCGCCGCGCAGTGGCGAGCAAAGCGACATAGTCCGCCGGACGCGGATCGTTTCCGCCCCAGGCATCGCCGAGATTGGGCTCATCCCACACTTGATAGAAATCGAACAAATCGCCATAGCGCTCAGCGAATTCGTTGCAGAAAGCCGCGAAGTCGGCCAGGCGCTGGGGCGGGGCGGTTCGCCGGCGCTCGTCGGTTCTGCTCTCAGCCTGCGCCCAAGGCGGCGAATTCATCAAGACGACAACCGGCTCAAGATCGGGATATTCCCGCAGCGCCGCCGCCACTCGATCCCAGCCGGACCAATTGTATTCGCCCTTTGCCGGCTCGATTTCATCCCAATAGGCGAACTGCCGGACCCAGCGGAATTTTGCGGCGCTGATGCGCTCAAGCGCGCCATTTAGATCGGCAGCGGAATACTGAAGCAAATCGACATTGACGCCGGCCCGCTCAACGACGAATGGGAGATTCTGATCTTTTGTCGGATCGACGGCGCCGCGCAGTTCAAAGTCGCGCAGTTCGATGGTAGCCAAGGTCGCGACTAAGCTCCCCGTGACCAGAAATAGGCCAACGATCAATTGCACCAGTTTGCGCATTATCTCGTCCAGACCGGATTCGAAGATTCGCCATCAAATGTGACTTGAACCGACGCCCTTGTCTCCACCTCAAGCAGCCACAAGTTGCCTTCATAGATCAATGCGATGAAGCGTCCGTCTGGGCTCCAAACGAAGTCGCGCGCCTGCGCGCCCAAGGTCCTTTTGCGGATTCCCGCCTCGCCCGGCGGTGGAAAGAGCCGCCGCTGGTTGCTCCCATCGCGGTCGGCAAGCATCAGATCGTAATCGCTGTTCATGCTATTGTGAGGCTCGCGCGCTTGCAGCCACGCCAGATAACCGCGGTTGGCTTCAGCCCCTGTAGGCGCCGTATTGGGCGAGAATGCCGGCGCCGCCCACATACCGGCGGAGAAACGCAGAGACGCGGTAAACCTGCCGTCGGCACTGGCGACGACCACATCGAAGACCGGGCTGCTCTCAGCCGGCTCATCAGCGAGCGGGGCGCCGTGGGCGACGGCGCCGAGCAACTGACCATCAATTGACCAAGACAGCGGCGAGAACCAGACCCAATCGCCGGCGGTATGAAAGACGGCATGTTGCATCAGCGGCGTTAATCGCTTGTTTTCAAAATCCACCAGTCCGAAAGCATCGGCTTGCACCCAAGCCATCTTGTCGCCACGGGGCGACCAGGCGAAGTTCTTGCCCCACCAGCCATAAACGCCGCCGCCCGATTCGGGCAATACTTCTTCAATCGCCAGCGTTCGCCCGCTCTCCAAATCGAAAACCATCAGCCAAAGGTTGTTCAAGGCCTTCCAGCCCGAGGCGCCAAGACTGCGCTCGCCAGTGGAATAGGCGAACTCATTGCCGGCGCCCGGCCGCCATGCCGCAAAAAGCACATCGGTGGGTGTCATCCGTTTCGGCTCCAAGTGGCCTTCGGCGTCAACAAACCACAATTCATTAAAAAAGTCGTCTGTTTCATTTGTTTCGCTGGTGAAAATAAGGCGCTTGCCATCTTCCCGCTGATGAAAAACGAGTCCGTCCAGCCTGTGGCGCCAGGTGAGCTGCCGCTTATTGGCCGCGTTTGCCGTGATCGTCCAAACGTTTTCGTGGTTGATGTAGCTGATCCGTCCTTCAATCGGCACGGGCTGGATTGCGTTGCTCGCGCCAATGTAGACGATTTCAGCTTCCGGTTCTCTTACCGTGGTGGGTAGACCGAGCTGAATGCGCTCCACCTCGGCTTCGTCTTCCAGCATGACGCGATAACACACTTCGCGGATGCCGGTGACGCCCGCTCTTCCGGGTTCACGCTTTCCGGCGGGCAGGCCTTCTTTCGGCAGCAGCCGTCGCTGGAAGGCGATCTCTTGCCGCTCGCAAACTTCTTTCTCGGCAACGCGCTTTATCGTAATGGTCATGCCATCAACGGCAGGCGAGACTAGCGGGTGGCTGATGCGGTCGCGCGGACCCAATTCAATCCGCGCCCCGGCCAACACCTGGTCCACCGTCAGGTCACGTGTGGAGCTTAGTCGCGTTTCGCGCCCATCGACAATGACAAATATCTCGATCGATTGCTCGTCTTGCGCCGATCGACAGCCGGCTATTGCGCAGGCTATCAGCATACACAATAGAGTCCGTGATAGCATCGGCTTCCTCTGGCGTTCTCACGCGAATGTTACCCTATATCCTAGTCGAGATTCGCCTGAGCACAACTAACCGCGGATGCAGTCCGCGCAAGTTTATCCGCGTCTCGTTTGCGGCTTGCCAAGGCGATTGCCTGAGGCATTGGCGCAGCAACTTGACTTCATGCGTGAGCACGATAAACGCGGCATCAGGACGCGCCAGCCTTGCGGCTTCGTCAAGAATCGCGGGATAGAGTTTCATGTTTTCAGCATGCGATCCAATATGGCGCCCGAATGGCAAGTCCGCATACAAGCGATCCGCAGCTTTCGCGGGCAAGGGGGTCCGGCGGGCGTCCGCCCTTATATGCTGAATCCGCGTTTCCAAACCGCTCGCGCGCGTGTTTTGCCTGCCGGCGTCGAGCGCCGCCGTCATGGCGTCAATCGCCAACAACTGATGTCGCGGATGCGTCAACGCGTGTTCGATGAGTATCGTTGAAGTTCCGCTGCAGAGATTCACGATCACGGCATTATCCGCTAAATCTCCTTCCGCCGTCATTGCATAGGCAGCGGTCGCGTTGAGCGAGCCGGGCATGTTTACCACGCGGTAATCGCGCGCCGAATTGGGCTTTGGCGATATGCGCACCAGGGCTTCCCAGCCCGCTGTTTCCCGGGCGGGCAGCATCCGTATGAACAACTCGCCTTTACCGTCAAGGGCAGGCGCCAGCCGCAATGCCCCTGCCAGTTCTTGTCGCAACCGTCGCATCACAGAGGAGTTCAAGCCAGCAGCGCCTACTCCGAGCGATTGCGCTGGGCTGGCGAACGACCGAGACGCGTCCATCAGGATCCGCGTCAATCGCGTCTTGTGTTGGTGACCGAGAAAGGCTTTAGGCCGTGGAATTGGAAACTGATGCACCTGGTATATCGCTATGACCGACCGAAGGCTGCGTAGCGTTTGCGCCGCGCCACTATAGCGGAATCGGATGAATCCCGCCCGCAGCTTTATGATTCGATCCACCTTGGGCTGTAATGCGCGGCACAGTTCGTCGAACGCAATCGATTCCAAGCCCGGGATGACCTCTGCTTCATAACGCTGCCGCGCAGGCGCTCGTCTGGTTTCGGTCACGGGCTGCGCTCAGGGCTGTGGAAAGACGCGCAGTTCGCGGCAATTGGCGGCGTTTCGCTCAGATTGCGGACCGGCAGCATCATGCTCAATAGCGCCACTTGCGCTATTTCCAGATGCCAACGCGGCGCGCGAAAACCAGTAACCATATTCTTCGTCAGCATGAGATCATCGATAAATTATAGTCTAACCGGCAGTCGCCCGAATTTCATCCGGCAGCGCTTGACCTGGTCTTGGCTCAGTCGCTAGAGGTCAGCCCCAACCTGGTGTAGAATGCGCTCCGAACACCCTCGATATTCCCAAGGGCTATGATCTGGCCGCCGGAGAACGCTATGAGAATCCTAGCCGCGATTTGTCTGTTTGCCCTTTCGATGCTGAGCATTGCGCAGGAGGCGGCCCCGGACGCGCCTCATGGCGATCGTGGCGAGCAAGAGGAAGCGCATGCCGGCGCGGCGACCGAGGAGACCGCAAATGCGCGGCGCAGCGGATTGGAAAGCCCCTTCCTCCAATCGGATCTGGAGCTAATGGTTGGAAACGTACAGCGGCCGAACGGCTTAGTCTGGTATGACGGTGCGCTTTACACCGTGTGCAATGGCGATTGGACCGTATACAAAATCGATGACCGCAGCGGAGAAACGGTTACCTTTGTTTTTGGCGTGCGCGATGGCAACAACATCATCGCCGAAGCCACTGAAAGCGGCTTTGACCTTTGGGCGCCAGACCCTGACACTGGTACGCTTTGGAAGCTCGATCAGCGGCGCGAGGCGCCAGTGGGCATGGCGACTGAACTGGCGGCTCCCTGGGGCATCACGCGCCTGGATGACGAGCGCTTTCTGCTGACGGATACGCGAACGAATTCCATTATGACCGTGCGGGCCGCGGGCGAGCGCGAGACGGCGCACAGTCAATTGCGCGCGCCGACCGGCATCGCCCGCCACGAAGACAAAATCTATTTCGCCAATGGCGGCAGCGCCAGGCGCGGCATTGAATACTTTGAATATCGCGACGACGGGAGCTTCACCGAAGTAAAACCCCTGGTGTCAGGCCTTCAAAACACAACAAATCTCGTTATGGCGGCTGACGGCTATCTCTACTTTTCCTATGCCCTTGGTACACGGGGAGTCGTTGGACGCGTTGACCCGATACGCTGCCTGGATGAAGGCTGTGGCAATCTGGATGTCGAGATGGTTGTATTTTCCGATATCCCGGCGCCGCTCGCAATCACGCTCTCGGACGATCTTCGGCTGTTTCTGCACAGCCGCTACCGTCCTGAATTTTACTGGGTGCAATTGCCGACCGAGCCACCAGAAAGCGGGAACTGATTTTGCAGGAATACACGCCGGCAAATTGCGGTGATGTCTGCCAAATCAGTGACTTTGCGCTAACGCTGTCAAGTGGCGCGGGCGAAGCGACGGCTCTCCCAATTCTGTTCCGGCTCTCCAACAACATCTGGCGCGAATCGCCTGGCGCCGCCTAGCTTGTCTCTGATACGGCGAATCTGCGATAGCTTTCACACTGCGTCTTTGGCAGGCGCAGTTGGAGCCGCCAGCCATCGCTGTTCGTCTGTTCAGACTGGATATAGCCTCTGTCGTACAGATCAGAATAGACTTTGCCGGTCTGGTATGGAATCACAACTTCTAGCGAGGTCATCTGCGCTTCAAGCGCCGCGCCCATGAGGTCACGCAATTCATCCAGCCCCTGTTTCTCTTGAGCCGATATCGCCGCAGCGCCAAGGTATGTGTCTACGAGATCGAATGAAGGCGGGCGCCCGTCAAGCCGATCTGTCTTGTTCAGCACGAGGATGCGCGGCATGCTCGCAGCGTCGATCTCGGCGAGTGTATCTTCCACCGCCTCGATATGCTGCGCCGCGTTTGGGTGGCTTGCGTCAACCACATGGAGCAGCAGATCGGCCTCGAAGACTTCTTCCAGCGTGGCGCGGAAAGCCGCAATCAGCGTGGTCGGCAGTTTCTGGATGAAGCCGACCGTATCGCTTAGCAGAAGCTCACGCCGATCCGGCAGCTGTAGGCGGCGCGTTGTCGGATCCAAGGTGGCGAATAACTGGTCGGCGGCGTATATATTGGCGTCCGTCAGCGCGTTTATCAGCGTGGATTTGCCCGCGTTGGTATAACCTACCAGCGCGGCAAGCGGCAAGCCCGACCGCCGCCGTCGCTGCCGATGAAGATTGCGATGCGCGCGCACATGCTCAAGCTCACTCTTGAGCTTGGTAATCTTGCGCGTGATTTCTCTGCGGTCAACTTCCAGCTGTGTTTCGCCAGGCCCGCGCAATCCGACGCCGCCCGAACCGCCGCGCGCGCCGCCGCCGCCCGCTTGACGCGCCAGATGCGTCCATTGCCGTGTTAATCGCGGCAGACGATATTCGTATTGCGCCAGCTCCACTTGCAGCGCGCCTTCGCTCGTGCGGGCGTGCTGCGCAAATATATCCAGTATCAAGGCCGAGCGATCAAGCAGGCGGACAGACTCTCCCAAGCGCTTTTCCAATTCGCGCTGATGCCGGGGCGACAACTCATCATCGAAAATGACCACGCCCGCCTCATGCAAGGCGACGTCTTCGACGATCTCCAGTAATTTGCCGCTGCCAATCAGCGATTTTGGATTGATCTGCCGCAATCGCTGCCAAGCCCGTCCAACAACTTTGATGCCGGCGGTCTCGGCCAGTAAGGCGAGCTCGTCCAGCGAATCGTCAATGGAAAGCAATGCGCGTTCACGCTGCAGCGCCACGCCGACCAGGTAGCCTCGCTCCGGCGCATAGTCGCTAGATAATAGGGGTTTCGTCATACTCTCTCGCGCTGTGGCATTTCGACTGAAGCCGATATCAAGCGATCCTGCAAGGCGCGCAGGGAAGCCAACATCGACTCTTCCGCTCGTGCGGCATAGGCGCTTCTTCTCGCCGTTTTATCTTTTATCTTGGTAGGCAGGGGCGGCAAGATGCCCAAGTTTGCCTTCATCGGCTGGAAACGCTTCGGGTCGGTATGCGTCACATAATAGCACAGCGCGCCCAGCATCGTATCAGCCGGCGGCGCCCACTCGTTCAACCCCGCTAACTGTCGAGACAGGTTGATGGCGGCCACGAATCCAGTCGCGATATTGCCCACGTACCCCTCAACGCCGGTGATCTGCCCGGCAAAATAAAGCGCATTCTGAGCGCGAAATCGCATCGTGTTTTGGAGCAATGCCGGCGCATTCAAAAAAGTATTGCGATGCATCTGGCCCATGCGTATGAATTCCGCCCGCTCCAATCCCGGAATCAGGCGCAGAATCTCCGCCTGCCGCTTCCAACGGATATTCGTCTGGAAGCCGACGATATTGTATAAATTGCCCGCCAGATCATCTTGCCGGAGTTGCGCGACCGCGTATGGTCGCTTGCCGGTATGTGGATTTGTCAAGCCGACCGGCCGCATGGGACCAAAAGCCAAGGTATCGTCGCCGCGCTTCGCCAGCGCTTCGATCGGTACGCATCCTTCGAAAAAGTTGGGGTCCTCCCGTTCAAAATCGCGCAACTCGATTGTTTCCGCCGCTTGCAGGGCGCGAACGAACTGATAATACTCGTCACGCTCCATCGGGCAGTTGATATAATCGCCGGCGTCATTTTGGCCGCGGCCATAGCGATTCGCCCGAAAAGCGCGCGCCATGTCAATGCTGCTCGCGCGCGCGATTGGCGATATCGCATCATAAAAGTAAAGGTAATCTTCGCCGGTCAGCCTGCCGATCGCTTGCGCCAGCGCCGGCGAAGTCAGCGGTCCAGTCGCCACGATGGCGGGCTGGGAAAGCGGCACTTCGCGCGCTTCTTCGCGGACAACTTCGATACTCGGGTGGTTGAAGATATGAGATGTGACCAGGTCAGCAAAATGCGCCCGGTCGACGGCCAAGGCGCCGCCCGCCGGAACCGCAGCCTCCTCGGCGCATCTCATAAGCAGCGAGCCGAGCAGCTTCATTTCCCGCTGCAAAATGCCGGTCGCGCGGTCTGGCAGCTTGGAACCCAGCGAATTGCTGCACACCAGTTCAGCCAATTGATGGCTGACATGCGCGCCGGTTGTTTTGGCCGGCCGCATTTCAAATAGCGTCACACGGTGGCCGCGCTCCGCCAGCTGCCAGGCTGCTTCGCTGCCGGCCAGTCCACCGCCGATGACGATTACATCTTCGCTCATGCAAAATCCTCCGCGCTAGATTTTGCGCAGAATGATTGAGGCGTTTTGGCCGCCCAAACCGAAACTGTTCGACATGATCGTGCGAATGCCGCGGACGCCCCGCGCTTCATTCGGCACATAATCGAGATCGCAAGCCGGGTCGGCTGATTCGTAATTTACAGTCGGATGCAGGATCTCCCGTTCGAGCGTCATCAGGCAAGCCGATATCTCCAGCGAGCCGCAGCCAGCCATCGCGTGGCCGATCATGCTCTTCGTTGATGTGACCGGTATATGATAAGCGTCTTCGCCGAAGACATGTTTCACCGCCGCTGTTTCAATCGCATCGTTCGCTTGCGTCGATGAACCGTGCGCGTTGATGTATTCGACCGCAGAGGGATCAACCCGCGCGTCATCCAAAGCCCATTGCATGGAACGCTTGGCGCCACCGCCATCAGGATCGGGCGCCGCCACATGATAGGCATCTGATGAGGCGCCATAACCTAGAATCTCCGCATAGACCTGTGCGCCGCGCGCGGCTGCGCGTTCCAGGCTCTCAACGATGAAGACGGCGCCGCCTTCGCCCAACACAAAACCAGAGCGATTGGCGTCAAATGGGCGGCTGGCTCGTTCAGGCGCGTCGTTGAATTCGCGTGTCAAGGCGCGGGTCGCGCTGAAACCCGCTAGGATATAATCAAACATCACCGCGTCTACAGCGCCGGCGATTGCCAGGTCGCACTTGCCCAATTGAATCAGGTCGCTGGCTTCGCCAACCGCCTGTATGCCAGTGGCGCAGGCTACCGTAGGCGATACCAGCGGACCAAGGGCTTTCATCATCTTGCTTACATAATGTCCGGGCATATTAGGCAAGGCATTGACGATGCTCATCGGGTTGGCGCGTTTGTATCCGGAGTCACGCCAAACCCTAATCCCAGATTCGCCAACCTCATAGCTGCCGAGCGTCGTTCCGATTATGGTGGCGACGCGGTGCCCGATATCACTCACCATCTCGACGGTCAAGCCGGCGTCTTTCACAGCCATTACCGCCGCGACAATCGCGAACTGAGTCGCTCTGCCCATACGGCGCGCCTGTTTGGGCGGGATGTAAGCGGAAGAATCGAAGTCGCGAATCTCAGCGCCGATCTTGACATTCAGATGGTCTGTCTCGATATTCTGTAACTTGCGAATCCCGGATTTCCCCGCGGCGATCGCGTCCCAGAATTCTGCTTTGTGACCCAAAGGCGAGACGACGCCCAAGCCGGTGATGACCACCCGCTTGCGCCCGTTGCGCGTCAGATTCATGGATTGCTCCGGATTAGGCTTTCTCCAGCGCTATGCCGCTGCGAATAGCGCCAATGACGTTTTCTTTTACTGCGGCGCGCGCCTGTTGAATGGCATTCTTGATGCCAATCGCGGAATTGCCCCCGTGCCCGATAATGACAACACCGTTTACGCCGAGAAGTGGCGCGCCGCCAATCTCGGATGTGTCTACCCGCCGTCTGATTCGGTTGAACGCGGGCCGCGCCAGCGCGCCGCCCAACATGGAAAAGGCGTCATTGCGAAACTCCTGCCGAATCAAGGTGGCAAAGTAATGGGTGGTCGCCTCAAACATCTTGAGCACAATGTTGCCAACGAACCCATCCATGACGATCACATCAGCCACCGATGTCATGAGTTGCACCGGCTCGACATTGCCCACGAAGTTCAACTTGCCGCGGCGCAAAATATCAGCCGCTTCCCGAATGAGCAAGTTGCCCTTTATGTCTTCCGCGCCATTAGACAGCAAAGCGATGCGCGGCCGCTTGCAGCGCAAGACGCGTTCGGCATAAATGCCGCCCATCAAGGCAAATTGCTGCACCCATTCCGGCTTGACGTCGGTGTTTGCGCCCACGTCCAGGAAGATCATTCGGTGGTCGTTTATCGCGAACAGCGCCGAGAGAACAGGTCGCTTCACCCCGGGGATTCGCCGCAATGTCTTTAAGGTGGCGAGCGTGTGCACCGCACCGGTATTACCCATCGTTACAAAAGCATCGGCATCGCCGCGTTTTACCGCGTCCAGCGCAACATGGATCGACGATGAGGGCGCCAACTTCAAGACATTCGTCGGTTTTTCATCCATGGCGATCGCGTTCGGCGCGTGCATAATCTCGACTTTCGCGCTGTTCACGCTGTGATTCTTAAGCTCCGCCTCTATCATCGGCTTGTCGCCAACCAAGACGATCGTATCGCCGAAGGCCTTGGCAGCCAGTACGCCGCCGGCTATATCGCTTAGCGGTCGACTATCCGTTCCCATTGCATCAAGCGCAATGCGCATCGACTGGACACCTTCCGAATGATTCGGCTTTAAGACTAGCGCATCATGATACGGCAGGAAACGCGCTTGCTCAAGATGAATTAGACGGATGGCGCATGGCCTGCCAGGCATTGACATTTAAGGCGACGAGCCTATACTTGAATTTATTCTTTGCCCTGATGGCGGAACTGGCAGACGCGCACGGTTGAGGGCCGTGTCCTTAACGGGGTGGAGGTTCGAGTCCTCTTCAGGGCATGCCTAACAAGCTCACCATGGTTGGTGGGCTTTTTCGTTGCGCCGAATTTTAAGCAAATGTAGACTGCAATTGTAGATGGCGAACGCGGATAAGTGAGTCTCCAGCGGCGCAAAGTTGGCGGTTCTTTTGACGTGTCTGCCCATCGCGCGTGCTGAGGAATCAAAATAAAGGCACGACATGAGCGACAATTCGAATACTGGTTTGCAGCGAGCCTATTCTTTCATCGAGAACGACGAGCCTGAAAAGGCGCAGGAAATCCTCGCGCCGCTTTTGCAGGAAGATGCCAACAATGCGCACCTCTGGTGGGTATATACCCATGCCGTAAAAGACTCATCCATGGGGCAGGCGGCGCTCGAACGCGTTCTGGAGCTCGATCCGCAGTATCCCGGCGCGCGCGAACTGAAAGCGGAGGTGCTTGAGGCGCAATCCAAAGATCCCGATCTCGTTGCTTTTGAGACGGATGAGGCGAGCGCGGAATATACCGCGTCGCCCATTGAAGTTGACAATTGGGAAGACCTGCAACCAGCGGGCGAGCCGCAAGTGAATCGCGATTCATCACGCGTCCGCCTATTTGTTGCGGCTGTCCTGATTATTGCAATTGCTGGCGGCGCCATCATCTTATCCGGCGCTATCGACCTTGATGCCTTGCTCGCTGGCATTTTGCCTTCGCCAGAGGCAAAAGTCATTGTCGTCTCGGAACCGACCACGACCAGCGAGCCGACCAAGGCTGAACCTGTAGGCCAGGCAACGGCTGCGCGGGAAGCGACAGCCGAAGCCGTCGAGCTGATCGCGGAGGCGGGCGACCCAGAACCAGCGGAGACCGATCGCGCGGTGGCGGTCTCGACAACCCAGCCAGAAGCGACAGTTGTAGCGCCGGAACAGGCGGCAGCTCGCCCAACGATAAGCCCAGGCTCCACCCGCGTAGTCAGGTTTGTCAGCATGGTGGCTGATGAAATCGCGGACTTCCTCATTGACGGGTCGGCGAGCGGGACGCTGCCAACTAATCTGGGCAACACGCTGGTTATCATTGCATGCGCTGTACCGGGACCGGAGTTCAACGCGCGCCTGGACAAGGTGCTGACGACCATCGTGGATTTGGCGAATCGCTTGCCCGAAGAGATCGAGGCGGCAGCTGCCGGGCTCTTGAACTGCGACGACGACGAAGCCTCAATGCGGATAATCGGGGTCTCGCGCGAAACAGTGGAAGCCTTTGCCAACCAAGAGATCAGAGCCAAAGAATTTCAGCGCACTTGGCAGCCATTGTCTTGAATCTGGCGCCTCGCAACAGTATCCTAATCCTGTTGTAAATTATCTTGGCCGCTTCTTGGCGCGCCGAATGAAAGCATCCATGAGCAAGGGCAGAAAAGTCATCGCCAAGAACCGCAAGGCGCAACGCGATTATCTGATTAAGGACAGATACGATGCGGGTTTGGTGCTGCTCGGCTCGGAAATCAAGTCCATCCGCAATCACAACATCAATATCGGCGATGGATTCGTCCAGGAACAACAGGGCGAATTATGGCTGCTGAACACGCACATCGCCCCATACAAAGAGGCGAACAGGTTCGGGCATACCGATCCGCGGCGGCCGCGCAAGCTCTTGTTGCATCGGCGCGAAATCAATCGAATCATCACGCGGATTCGCGAGTACGGCATGACGGCGGTTCCGCTGCAAGTTTACTTGGAGCGGGGCCGGGCTAAAGTGGAGATCGCGATCGCCCAGGGCAAGAAACGTTTTGACAAACGCGCTGACTTGGCGAAGCGCGACGCCAACCGGCAGATAGAGCGCGCCTTGAAAGATCGCTGACGCTCCGCCGTTTGTGGTTGTAGGGTCTGCGCCACAATGCTAAAATCCTCGCGTCGCACTTCATATTTCACAATGCGGAAGGTGTTATGGCTGCTGTAAACGGCAAAAAGCCGCGTGTGCTGTCTGGCATTCAGCCGTCGGGCAATCTGACCATCGGCAACTACCTCGGCGCCTTGAAGCAATGGGTGGAGGTGCAGCACGATTACGACTGCTTCTATTGCGTGGTCGATTTACATGCGATTACGACGGCGCAAGATCCGGCAGAATTGCGGCGGAAAACCCGCGAAAGCGCCGCCATGTACATCGCTGCGGGCCTCGACCCCGAGGTATCCACCATTTTCGTCCAGTCGCACTTGCCAGCCCATTCGGAGTTAGCCTGGATGCTCACTTGTATGGCGCCGCTGGGCTGGCTCCACCGCATGACGCAATTCAAAGACAAATCCGCCAAGCAAGCGCAGGAATCCATCGGCGCGGGTCTGCTTAATTATCCCAGTTTGATGGCGGCCGACATCTTGCTATATCACGCCGATTTAGTGCCGGTTGGCGATGACCAGAACCAGCATCTCGAATTCACCCGCGATCTGGCGCAGCGATTCAACCATCTCTACGGCGAGACCTTTACCTTGCCATCGGTGATGAATCCCCAAGCGGGCGCGCGCGTGATGGGCTTGGACAACCCGACAGCCAAGATGTCCAAGAGCGAAGCAGCGGAAAACCATGCCGTGTTTCTCTTGGACAGCCTGCCCGCGGCGCGCAAGAAAATTATGCGCGCGGTAACCGATTCGCATCGCGAGATCCGCTTCAGTAAGGACCGGGAACGCGCCGGTGTGAACAATCTGCTGACCATTTATCAGGCGATCACCAGCGAAACGAGCGAAGCAATCGAAAGCCATTTCGCCGACAAAGGCTACGGCGATCTCAAGCGGGCGGTCGCCGAATGCGTCATTGAGACGCTCGAACCGCTGCAAGCGCGCTACAACGAACTGATGAATGAAGCCGGTTACCTGGATTCGGTGCTAAAAGTTGGGCGGGAAAAAGCAGGCGAGATCGCCGAAGCGACGCTCAAATTGGCGCAAGAACGCATGGGATTTCTGGCGCCGTCTTGACCTGCGCGCCAAGTTTTACTAGAATCACTGATAAGCCCCATTCGTCTAGCGGCCTAGGACGTGGCCCTCTCAAGGCCAAAACAGGAGTTCGAGTCTCCTATGGGGCACTCAAACCTCGAATGGCAATCGTTCGAGGTTTTTTCTTTGTATCGCGCGCGTTCACGAACTGGAGGGAAACACATGCCGTCTGAATTTTCAATTGCTACCGAGCGCAAGACTCAGGCTGTCAACATCACGGCAAGCTGCCAATCGTTGATTGGCGAGACCCGGAGTGGAATCGCCTGCTTCAACATAATGCATACCACCGCAGCGCTCATTATTTGTGAAGACGAGCCGGATCTAAAAGACGATATCGTTCGTATGGCGGAGCGCTGGCTCGCCGATCTGCGTCCTTTTCGGCATGGACGCTACGGCGCGCCCAACGCCGAAGCCCATCTCACTAGCGCCTTCGCCGGCACTGCGCTCACGATTCCAATCGTCGCGGGCAAATTGCTCCTTGGCGCCTGGCAGTGTATACTTCTCTTGGAGTTAGACGGACCGCGGCAGCGCAAGGTGGTTTGCACGATAATCGAATCTCAAGATTGAATTAGAGGGCATAGAAATGTTGACGCGCGATCAAATTGAGCAGTTTCACGAAGACGGTTATTTGGCGGTCGATCGCCTGCTTGATTATGAACTGGATATTGAACCTGTCATTAATGAATACCAGCAGTTGCTCGACGATTTGTGTGAGCAGTGGGTGGCCGAAGGGCGCCTTGAACAAACTTTTAGCGAACTTCCATTTGAAAAGCGTCTGGTCGAGGTTTATCGCGCTGGCTGCGAATACTATCAGGCTTTCGACATCGCGCTGCCAAATGGCAATATCCGCGCCGATACGCCGATTCATCTGGGTCCGGCCGTCTTTGATTTGCTGCGCAGCCCACGCTTGCTGTCCGCGGTGGAGTCGCTGATCGGCGGAGAAATCTACAGCAATCCGATACAGCATGTGCGCATCAAGCCGCCGGCGAGCGTGGTCAATCCAGAAGACGCGCACAGCGCCCTGATAAGCGCGACGCATTGGCATCAGGACAATGGCGTCGCGCTGCCAGAAGCCGATGAGACGAAGATGTTAACTTGCTGGGTCGCGGTTAGCGAGGCGACGCCAGAGAACGGCTGCTTGCAAGTGGCGCCCAAGAGCCACCGCGAAGGCATCGCTTTGCACTGCACGATCGACAATCAGCTGGGGATACCCGACAATTTCATCGAGCAGGAACAAGCCCGCCCGATACCACTGAATCCCGGCGGCGTTCTTTTCTTTCATCCAATGTGCAAACACGGTTCCCTCGACAACAACAGCGACGCCTTTCGCTGGAGCTTTGACCTGCGCTACAACCCAATCGGCCAAGCTACCGGTCGACCGCATTTTCCCGGCTTCATCGCGCAAAGCCGGGCAAACCCGGAGAGCGAGCTCGCCGATCATCGCGAGTGGGCAAAACTGTGGCTTGAAGCCCGCTCCAATTTGGCTGAGGTCACAGAGATCAAGCACAACCGCTGGAACAAAGATGATCCGCTTTGCGCGTAAAGCATGAGCGGGACTTAATTTAACCCTATAGAAACTGATGTATAACGAGTAAACGAGTGTCGACTGCGCTAATTTGTTGCTGTTGTTGATCAACACTGCTCTTCATAATCTCTTGATGTCAGTTATCGCGTGTATAGCGGAAATATGGCTGAGGGCTATCAAGTGCCGGCGGAAGTAATCCGCACGGAAATCAATATCAAGAAATCGCGCTTCGTTACGACCGCGCTTTTGGCAGCCACAGTTACGGACGCCCGCGAGCGCATCGCCGACCTGCGGGCGCAAACGCCTCGCGCCAATCATCATGTGTACGCGTTCCGCATCGGCTTTGGCAATTCGATCACCGAAGGCATGAGCGACGATGGCGAGCCGAGCGGCACGGCCGGTCCACCAACTCTGGCGGTCGTCCGCGGTTCCGGCATCGGTGATATTTTGCTGGTGACAGCGCGCTATTTCGGTGGATCCAAGCTCGGTACTGGCGGGCTGGTACGCGCCTATACCGCCTCGGCGCAAATGGCTATTGCGGAATTGAAGACCGAACTCAAGGTGGAGAAAAGGACGCTCGGCATGGACATGCCCTACTCGTTCTATGACCTCGTCCAGCGCCTAATTGCCGCCCACCAAGGTACGATAGTAGATGAAGTCTTTGCTGAAGAGATTCTCGTTATTGCCAACTTCGTCGAATCGGATGCCGCCCGCTTCGCAATTGAACTTCGTGAACGGAGCGCGGGCCGAGTATCGCCCGTAAGCCTCTAATCAGATTACTCAGCCATCTTTTGCGCGATCAAGCGCCGCACTTGCCAAATCGCTCGGTGCGAGGGCGCAATCGTCTCCGCCAGCGCCAGGTATTGGCGCGCGTCCTCATACTGGTCGTTCTCGATCAGATAAGCGGCCAGCTGCGCCAGGAGATATACATCGTTGGGAAAGCGCTCCAAAGCTGAGTTTATTCGTGATACCGCCTCGTCGCGCTCTTTCCTCGCCCATAAGATCCGCGCTATGCCCAGGTCAATCTGAGGATCTGGACCCGCCCGCTCTTCCGCTTCGCGCAACACTTCCAAAGCGCTTTCATCGTCTCTCCAGCTTCCATAACAGGATGACAGCAACAGATGCAGGTCAATAAGCCTGGGCGCGAGTTCAATCGCACCCTCCAACACTTCGACTTGGTCTTCCCCCACTGGACGATTCGCGCTTAGCGCAACCTTTATCTCCGCAAATTGCACATCGAATGACGGCAACGATGCCCGAAGCCCAACTCGCTGCAGTTCCAATTCGAGGTTGTCGTCAATCTCGGCGAGCGAAGCGCGGCAGGCCGCGACATATTCGGCCGAAAGCGCGCTATCGGAATCAGCCAATGCCAATTGCGCCAAATAAACATAAGCGTAGGGATTTGAATCCAGATGATTTTCCAAAACGCCGTAGCCGCGCTCATAATCGTCCAGCTCGATTAGTCGATCCACGACCTCGCCGCAATAGACGCCATCTTCATCTCTATGAAGCAATCGCTCAAAGGCAATCCAGACCTCATCGTCGACCGCGTCAATCATATACAGAAGCGCCAGCTGCAACGCGCCTGTGTCCTCGCGTCTTGCGTCAATGTAAAGTTTCAGCGCGTTAGCGATTTCAACGGTGATGTGATCTTCTTCGTCATATTCGTCCGGGTCTAAAAGCAGCACATCATCCACATCCCAGCTGTTCACCTCGGCCGCCATGAGAAGCTGCGCATATTGCCAGTACAAGGACGGATGCCGCAGTCCGCTTTCAAGCGCGCGCTGCGCCACATCAACTGCGTAGTCGACGCGCCCGGAATCAAGCTGGATGTCTATCAGCGCGCACCATACAGACGCGGGCGCTTGAGCGGTTGCCCGTGGTTGCAAGAAGGCGCTGGCTTGCGCTGCCTGCCCCAAACTTGACAGGCCCAGGGCGGCGGCCGCCGCGCCCGGCGCAGCATGATTCGCGTCGCTGAAAGCCGCGCCAAGCAGCGGGAGCACATGCTCGCCTATGTCGCCGATGCCCGGCTGCATCACCTGCTTCGCCATCATTCCCAAGACCCAGTAGGCAAACTCGCAAGGATTCTTGTTGGCCCAATCAACCCCTTCGCGAAACTGATCCTGCACTTCCGCTCGCTTCCATTCGACATCCCAAAAATACAAGTAAACATCTAGATTCCAGCCAAATACAGCTTCGAGCAGCCGCTCAAGTTCCACGGCGCTCGCATCAAAGGCATCATAATCGATGATGGACCTGGTGTTTACCTCGCCCGACAGCGCATCGTACATATCGGCCGCAATCACTGGGAGCGCTGACAGCAGACCAGCCAGCGAATCGAATCTGTAGGACAGGCGCTCGCTTTCGGAATCGCTGCTTGAAAGGCTATCGTCAATGTCGATCCGCAGCTCGCAGCGATGCGCCGCCAGGCATAACTCGCCTTGCGCAATGACATTATCCGCCAAGCCATCCAGCGTCCAATCCGCTGCGGAAAACTGATAATCGGAGGCCGATATCTCGGCGTTGTCTCCGGCGCCATCAATCTTTGCGAAGCAGCGATAGACGCGCGTATCTTGATACTGCTCCAGCAGGTAACCGAGGCAGGCAGCCACTCCCAGAGCGCATTCCGGATTTTCGGCGCAGATGAACGGATATATGCTTATGCGGTATTTTTCGTCCGCCTGTATCGTCTGCGCGAGACCGGCGGCGCTTCCAAAGATTGACGTCGGCGCGCCCTCATCAGTGGGCTGTTGGCCCAGCGCCCTCATTCGTTCAGCGGCATCTTGCATCTGCGGCGCTCCAATCAAAACACCCTGCCTAAGGGACAGGGCGCCTTGTATAGCTGTCTTCGCGGGTAGATGGAATTGTTCGGCTAGCTAACCACTCGCACCTGGCTGAAGTCGCCGCGGAAAACGGTATAGTGATTGTTCAGCCAGCCCTGACCGAAACTGCCCTCCACTTGATACCAGCCACGGCCGCCGGAAAGCCCGAGAACCTTCAGCACCGTGCCGCCCGGCACGGTCGCGACGATGCCATAACCCACCCCCGGACCGCTGCGGATGTTGAGAAACGCTGTGTTCACAACTGCCCGAGGCGTAGGACCGGAGAGTTGCCCGCCCTCTCGCGGGGTGGTCGCTGCGGTCCGCCTTAGGCTGGAGATATTGCCGCGGCCAACCGCGTGAGTCGAGTTGACCCAGCCGCTGCCGGCTGAAGTATCAACCTGATACCACACACCGCCATCGTCAATCGCCGTGACAATTAGCTTGGTACCGCCTTTGACAACGGTGAGCACAGTGTGGCCCACGCCTGGACCTGTCCTGACGTTGAGGAAGGACGTATTGATGACGAGATGTGGCGTTCCCGGCGCCAAATCTGTAGCGCCTGTAGCCAGATCCGTGGGCAATCCCGGTCTCGGCTGTCTGGGAACATTGACATAGCTGCCGCGCGTAACCGCGAAGCTCGAATTGACCCAGCCGCTGCCGGCCGCCGTTTCCACTTGATACCAAACCCCGCCACCGTCTATCTGCGTGACCAGCAGTTCGGTGCCGCCTTTGACGGTCGCGAGGATAGTATGCCCGGCGCCAGGACCCGTCCTGACGTTGAGATAAGAGGTATTCACAACCAAATGCGGCGCGCCCGCCGGGATCGCTGTTCCGCTGGTCAGGTTGAGCGGTGTGTATTGGTTTCGAACGCCAGAGAAATCGCCGCGGTCGATCGTATAAATCGAGTTGACCCAGCCGGGACCGGCCGGGCTGGAAACTTCAATCCAATCGCTGCCGACGCGGAGCGACAGCACGGGGAGCACGGTCCCGCCAGAGACTGCTGTGACAATATCGTGCCCCGCTCCCGGTCCGCTTCGCACATTTAGCCGGTATGTGTTCACTACCAAATGCGGCGTATTTTGCGCGACGGCGACCAACTGCCCAAGCGTAAACAATGCCACCACAACCATCGACAAGAGCAGTATGCGATATTTTTTGCGATTCGCCATAATCGTCTCCCGTAAAGAGCTATCAGCGTATTCAGTGTCTGCTAACACGAAGGTTAGTATAGTGTTCGCTAAAATAACGAGCAAACGAAATCACTGGTAATTTCAGGCAATTTGGCCTATAGACCGCGCGTTCGCTCACAATATGGACGCTGTGTCCAGCACGCGTCGGATCAAAGCATGCGCGGCGCGCTTCGATGCGCGGCGCAATGCCAACGCGGTTCCGGCGCAAGCGACGATGCATCGCGAACAGACTTGGAGCCACATGATTGCGCGAAAAATTGACAGGCTGGTTTTCATGTGCTAAGATTGCGGCAGATCGCAAAAGGCGAAGGGGTTGGACATGGCATTGGCGGAACAGCAAGCAATTGGCGCGGTAAGCAACGGCGCTGTATTGGATGTCACACCAAGCGCAGTATCCATCATCAAGAGTTTGCTTGAACAGCGCGAGATTCCCGATCATGCGCTGCGCGTTTTCGTTACCGGCGGCGGCTGTTCCGGTTTGCAATACGGCATGGCGTTTCAAGAAGCGCCCGAATCCGGTGATACTGTTGTCAATTGTGACGACGTGCGGCTGCTGGTTGATCCAACGAGCATGATGTATCTCCAGGGAGCGACCATTGATTATGTCGATAGCTTGATCGGCGGCGGTTTCCGTATCGATAATCCCAATGCGGTCTCCAGCTGCGGCTGTGGTCACTCGTTTAAGGGCTCGGAAGAAGATGCCGCCGCACAAAGCCAAGGTTGCGGAACCTGCGGCAGCTATTGACGATTCCTATCCCCGAAACGCGCTAATCAGCAGACCTATGGCGCCCAAGCCAGCCAGCGCCAGGATTGCAACAAGAGGCGGCAGATTGAGCGGCGGCGGTTGAGCCGCTTCAACGGCTTCCAATTGATGCGCAAAGGGAGGCTGAGTTGCCGGTGGCGTATAAGTGGGCAGCGCCGTGGCGTCTACCACTTCTACAGCGCTTGCGGCTTCAGCTTCGACCGTTGCGATCTCGATAGTTCGAGGGTTTGCGCCGGCGTCATCTGTATCCTGTCCGCCGGATAATGCGAATCCGCCTGGCGGTTCAACAGCGTTAAGCGTATCGATCACCTCAATCAGAGACCTGTCGCCTTCGATGGTCACAAGATCGCCGTACACCCAGGCGCGCCCATTGGGAGACAACTCAAATCCAAGCTCGTACCAGCGATAGTAGTTGCGCAACACCGGGTAGAGCGTTCCGTGAGCAATGGCGCCTAGCAAATCACTCTCGATATCAGGCAGTACGCGTACGTTTACATTGCCTGCGGATTGCAGCGCCTGCAAACGAGCGGCTGGCTGCGGAGTCGGCGTAAGACTGGGCGTGATGGTCGGCGCCAGCACTTGGGCGCTTTCGGGTGTGCGGGTCACAAGATTGGCGCGCACCGGCGTCGCATCGTCAGCGCCCTGAGCAACGATGTGCAGGTTAAGCGAAAGCGAGACCGAGACGCAAATGTGCATCCAGATTAACATCAAGATTGACCGCACTAAGAATAAGCTCTCCGGAGTAATCTAAAACGTTTTCGGCCTAAGACTTATCTCGTCCAGGCGCAGTGGCTGCGCGCCCTATTCTGCCAAGGACATCTCGTCAATCTGGGCTCGGCGAACGCCGATCTCGCTAGCATCGCGACCTGGTCACCAGGATATGGCGTTGACATCAGTGAATCGGCCTTGCTCGGCGATCACGCTGCGGTTGTCTTCCGTATTCACCAAAAATCCTTGATAGAGCTGGCTGCCTAGCCCGACAACCTTCCAGTTGCTCATGACGAAAGCCGGTACCGAGACGCCTGCCGGGCATCGATTACAATCCGCCGGAATCCATTCGCCATTGTAACGCCGGGCGATATGCAGGTGGGTCGCCGTGCTGAATCCGCCGGCGCACGACGTATAACCCAAGACGTTTCCCGCTTCGACCACCTGGCGCTCACGCAGAGCCTCGTGCGGGCTTATATGCAGATAGAGTATAGTCCAGCCGCTGGCTTCATCGCCGTCTTCATCAAGATCGAGCACGATAGCGCCGTCGCCCATTCTGGCAATCACGCCGCGCGCGACCGCCGTAATTGGAAACGTCGAGGTATAGCACCAACCAACCTTCTTGTCCGGCGGCGCAAAATCGATAGCCGACCAGGCGCTGCCGTTCCCCCAGCCACCATGGAATCCGCCAGTGAAACGCCAGGCGTCTCCCCGCGGGAACGGCAGCGTCAAGCTGGGCTGACGCAGATTCGCCGGCGTCGTTTCGCGCGCCTTCTCCGCCGGATCGCCAAATAGGCGTCGATACGTGGCGATTAGACCGCCCTCGCCAATATTGGTTTCCCACTCGTCTGGACTTCCCATCCGCGCAATGGCAAATTGCACCGCGATTGTGCCCGCGTTCAAATCCGGATGATAATAACGACGGCTGCCGTCGGCGGATTCAAGAATCGTTTTGCTGCGATACTTCCAGCCGTAATAACCCTCGTTGAGCTGATCCGCCAGCCAACTCAATTGATTGTAAAGCCCGCCCCGCAATATACCGGACGAAGGCGCTGGCGCCAGAATGGGATAAAGCTGCGTCTCTTCGTCAACGTCCGGGCTTGTTACAAGCTGCGCAAAATGCTCAAGGAAGGCGAGCAAGAGCCGCGCGTCCACACTGTATTCGCGCGAAACACGCTCGACAATTTGGCTGCCGGGCAGTTGATCTTCGCGCTGTGTTCCATCGGCAAGGCGAGTCGGTATCATCAGCGTCATGCGCTGAAGTATACCGGGCTGCGAATGCAAGAATCCCTCGATGTCAAAGCCAGATGCGCCAATCGAACGAACCAGGCGCGAGTCCGGCACAATGCGAAACGACGGCGTGTATTCCACCGGCGCTTGCGGAAGATAGATGACCTGCCCCACCTCGAGATAATCAGGATTTGGCAGGTTATTGGCATTCAGAAGGGCGCTGATCGAAACATCATATTGCTCGGAAATGCGGGTTAAAGTGTCGCCCGGCTTGACCGTATGCGCGGCCGGTTGCGCGTCCTGGATCTCAAGCTCCGTTTGCGCAAGCTGACCAGAATCCCTGGCGGCCGCGCCTTGCGCCGCCTCTGCTGTAACTTGCGCGACTGCGCCCGCCTCAGGCAAAGCGCCGGCTGGCAGCGTAATCAGCGGACGCGGCGATTCTGTTGCCGCGACCGGCGTATCGAGTGATGACGCGGGCATTTTCGAGGGCTCGATGTCCGTGCTTGTGCCAACCCAAGCCATTGCGCAGCCAGAGAATACGCAAGCGGACAGCAGCAACGAAACCAATCTGGCCGCACCTGTGCATGCTGGAACCGACAATGGCTTCATATGATTAAACTTCTCTTGGGCGCATCTCCGAACACCTGTATACTAAATCAGTATCATGGATTGCGACATCAGCTAAAGGAGTGAGTTATGGCAAACGCTGAAGATTTGCAGGCTTTGTTTCCGGCCATGGTGGATCGCTTCCTGCCAGAGAAAGCGGCCGGTATAAACGCCACCATTCTTTTTGATCTAAGCGGCGACAATGGCGGCTTTTATTGGATCAAGATAGCCGATGGCGCCGCCACAACCGGGCTTGGAGAAGTGAGCGATCCCACTATGACAGTGACGGCCAGCGCTGATGACTGGCATGCAGTAGCCACCGGACAACTGAACGCAATGCAGGCATTCATGACGGGCAAACTTAAGATCCTGGGCGATATGGGTTTAGCGATGAAAATGCAGACGATCTTTGGGCAATAGCGCTCGCCCGCGATCGATCAATCGTCCTCTAATTCAAAGTTTAGCGACGAGACGCTAAGGCTGAAACCAGCAGTATCCAAAGCTTCGTCTATCGCGGCCGCCATTTCATCATCGGCAGCCGCGTTTTCTTCAAGGCTGCTCAATACGTCAATCGCGTGCCGACCGCCAATTTCGCCTAGCGACCAAATCGCGATCATTTGAATCTCGTGATCTTCACTCAGAGTGAACTCGCCGATGCGCCGCGCCGCCTCTTTGAGTTGAATCTGCCCACATGCGCGTATCGCCTCATACACGCATTCGCTGTCGCCGCTCTCCAGCTCGTCCAAGAGTTGGTCTCGCCAAACTGCGCTGCACGTGCGCCCCATAGCGAATATGGCGCCGACCCTTAGCTCATGATTGCCATCCGCATAGGCCGACCTGATCAAATCCGCGACCGCCGGATGGCTGGAATTGGCTAGCGCCTCTAAAGCGCGCCGGCGGGTTTCCACAGGCGCCGCCGGATCTTGATATAGCCCATAAGTCAGCGTCTGCGCCTGTTTAGCGAGATCAGCCGCAATATCGCCATATTCGCCCAAGAGTATGAATCGCCCCAGGCGCTCCAAGGCCCGTGTTCGGACTGCCGCATCGGCATCGAATTCCGCCAGTCGCAGCAGCTTGCGCATAGTCTCGGCTGATTCATCAATCCAGAGCAAGTCAATCGCAGTCGCGCGGACCAGGCTGCTTTCGTCTTCCAAGCCCCGAAGCGCCAACTCACGATAATTGAGCTCAAACATCGCTTCGCTGGCTTCGTTTAGCGCGCGCAGCACCCGATGCTTGGCAATAGCGGGAAGCGCATCCCAGACCGGCTCTATTGCGCGCTGTTCCTCCGGCGATAGATCGCTGAGTCCATAGACGATTGCGGAAGGGACAATTCCGTTGTCGGATTTTGACTCGATTCGCAATACACGAATGAGGTCGTTCAACGACGGCTTGGGAAAGGGCAGCGCGGCTGATTCTTCGTCGATTCCCGGCATTGCGTTTGCCTCAGACAATCAGTTGATAGTGGGCGGGTGAATCACGTCATAAATCATGACCACCACGCCAATCGCCAGCAGCAGCATAATGCCGATCTGGTGTATTCGCGCTTCGGTCTTGGCCTCCACCGGCTTGCCGCGCAACACCTCAATTAGAACAAAGATTATGCGACCGCCGTCAAGCGCCGGTATAGGCAGTAAATTGCTGATCCCCAGGAATATGCTGATTAAAGCGATGAAATTGAGCATGAGCCCGGGCCCCTCCTGCAAACTGCGCTGCAGGAATTCTCCCCCGATTTTGCTTATGCCAATGATGCTAATGGGACGCGCGTCTTTACCGCTCAGCGAACCGTCGAGCAAACGCCCCGGGATTGAGGCGATCACTCGCAATGTTGCAGCCGTTGTGCGCAGGCTATGCGCGATTGCATCCGGTACGCTCTGCGGGATAAGCTCCCGTTTGTATCCAGCGTTGGCGAAACGGGTGTGATCGCCCAAACCAAACTGTGACCGTGTTCCAATGCCGAGCCGCCCTTCTCCCTCAGGCGGATTGACACGCGGCGCAACGTTCACGACGATATCTTCCGTCGAGCCGTCGTCATGCTCGCGGCTTATCGTAAGCGGGAGCAGCCTGCCTGCATAATCCTTGGCGGCTTCGCTTAAGGTCCTGACCGGATTACCCGATGGCGCAATCGGCGCGCGATTGATCTGGCCGACGATGTCGCCCGCTTGTATGCCCGCGGCCGCCGCCGGTGAATCTTCTATGACCGACAGCACCTGCACGAAACCCGATCTCCCGCTGAAATCCGCTCTGACGCTGAGCTCGTATTCTTCGCCCGTTTGCTGGCGGATCAGCGAGAAGCGAATCGATTCCCCCTGATAACCTTTCAGTATTTCGTGGAACTCTTCGAAATCGACAAAGCGTCCGCCATCAATCATGTGGATGGCATCGCCTGCCTTAGCGTCCGTACCATAAAACAGGGAGCCAGGCGGTATCGCCACAATTTGGCTCAATCCGCCGACTGGCAGCGATAATCCAATTAATGCGACAACGAAAAAAAGCAACAACGCGAAGAGAAAGTTGGCAAGAGCGCCGGCCGCCATGAAGAAAATCCGACCCAAAGCGGGCGCCTCGCTAACCGACATCATTTTGTGATCGTCAACACCGCGCAGGCGCAGCATCTCGCGCTCCGATACCAGCCGGACGAGCCCCGAACGCCGCCGTTCCAAGACAACCCGATCACGTTTTTCTTTGTCTTCGCTGGCGGGCCCGATCATGTCTTCGCCAAGCGGGCGTACAAATCCGCCCAGGGGCAGCAAATTGAGCGTAAACTCCGTTTCGCCGAGCCGAAACAAGCGGCCAACGCGGGGCGGAAAGCCGATGCCAAACTCAAGCACATTGATGCCCACAAGCTTGGCGGCGATAAAATGACCCAATTCATGAATGATGACCGCCGGAATCAAAACCAGCGCGAAGGCGGCCAGAGCGAGCAATATGTCATTTGCAGCGGCGGAAATCAACATTGGCGATTGTCCTTCCGGCGGAGTGAATATGCTTAGATTATACGTCCGAGTCTTACAGTGGCGCAAGGCAAGCTGGTCGCGCTAATAGTCTGCCGGCAAAACCTGGGCGCCGCCCCCGGCTGCCGAGCGCCTAATATCAAGCGCGCTTGAAAGCGACCGTAAACGCTTCTCCACTATGTCAGCATCGCCCGCCGCGCAGATGCAATGTACATTCGGTCCGGCGTCCAAGGTATAACATACTCGTAAATTGTCTGCTTGGCGCCAGTGCCGCACCGCCTTCATAATCTCCAGCGAGACTGGCTCCCAGTAAAATAACGGCGGCTTGCTTGTCATCATAACGGCATGCATCAGATTGCTGTCTTCTTCAACGATATCGGCAAACTGTTCGAAGTCTCGGCGCAGTATCGCCGCTTTCACCATACGAAACCGCTCGTCTGCGGAGCGCAGCCTGGACTGTTGCAAAACGCTGGTATCGGCTGTCTGGTGCCCGGCGCTGGATCCGGTACGCTTATGTTCTCGGCTCACAATCGCAATGATGTCAACTAGATCCCAGTGTTCTGGCGGCGCGAACGATCGCGCGAACGATGATTCGTGAGACTCGCCCGGCAGCCATTCGACAAATCCCGCCGGGATTGAGCGCGCTGCCGAGCCCGAACCCAGACGAGCGAGCGCCGACAGTTCGCGTTCCGCCGGCTCAATGCCCAGCGCGGCGCAGGCAGCCATTGTCAGCGCGGCGAAAGCCGATGCCGACGAAGCGATTCCGGTCCCCATTGGAAAGTTGTTGCTTGAACTGACCCGCGCGAAGCGTCTGTCGTCAAAGCGCGCGCGCAGCATATCCAAATGATCGCCAACCCGCTTCAGCGCCGGATCAGCAGCAGCCGCGCCATCAATGGTCAACTCGTCTTCTCTCAGCGCGCTGTCCCAGGCGACCGTTGTCGTTGTATGCAGGTCGGCCAGGTTCATGCTGATAGAGGCATTGGCGGGGAGGCGCAAACGATTATCGCGGTTGCCCCAATACTTAACGAAAGCGATATTAGAATGCGCTCTAGTTGTGGCTGACTGTGGCGCTTCAGCCATTTCTCCCCGCCAATCTCGCTGCGGCTCAACTTTCACTGGATTTGTGCGACATTATCACTAGACTAAGACAGTTGTCCAGCGGCAACAGCACGGAGATCGAATTGGGCTTTATTGGCAGTCTTATTGCCACGATGCGGCCAAGGCAATGGACAAAGAATGTGCTGTTCGTCTTTCCAGCTATCGTATTCAGCGAGCAGCTTTTTGACCTGCATCTGCTTGGGCGTGTATTTGTCTGCTGCTTTCTCCTAATTCTCAGCGCCGGCTGCGTTTACATCATCAATGATCTGGCTGACATTGCCGCGGATCGCGCGCACCCGGTCAAGCGCCTGCGCCCAATCGCATCCGGCGATCTGTCTCCGTCAGCTGCGAAAGCCGCCGTCGCTATTCTCCTCCCGCTCGTATTCGCAGCCGCCTTTTATATTGATAATCGCCTGGCGCTGCTCATTCTAGTCTACTTTCTGGTTCAGGTTGCCTACTCACACGTCATCAAACATATCGTTATCCTTGATGTCCTAGTTGTCGCCGCCGGTTTTGTCTTGCGCTTGCTCGCCGGCGGCTTGGTTATCGACGTCACCTTATCGCCCTGGCTTTACGCCTCGGCCGGCTTGCTCGCGTTATTTCTCGTCATCGGAAAACGACGCCAGGAATTGGCGTCGCTTGGGGAGGCGGCGGTGACGTCGCGCCGGATATTCGCTCAATACAACCTCCCGCTTCTCGATGACATGCTCCGCATCGTTACCTCCGCGACCACCATCACCTACATCATCTACACAGTCGAATCGCCAACGATGGTGCGCAACGGTCAAAATCTCGGATTGCTGACGGTTCCCTTCGTCATTTATGGGCTGTTTCGGTATCTCTATCTGATTCATGTTGAAAAGCGCGGGGGCGCGCCCGATGAGGTCCTGCTCAATGACCGTCCGCTTCAGGCGACGATCGTATTGGCGGCGCTCGCCTTCATCGTGATCCTGTATGTGTTCTAGCGCTCGATGAGAATCCAGGCAAGCGCGCCGGGAAAAGCCATCCTCTTTGGCGAGCACGCAGTGGTTTATGGCAAGCCCGCAATCGCGGTCCCGCTCTCCGGCATTCGCGCGGCCGCTACTGGCATTGCCCGCGCCAATCCCCTTGCCATATTCGCCGAAGATCTTGCTCCATTTCCGCTCAAGATCGGCGGCGAACACTGTGACCAGCCCAATCCCCTGGCATTAATGGCCTGCTTAACGACGAAGCATCTGGGCGCAACCAGCATCAAGGGCGATATCAGCATACGTTCAGATATCCCAATCGCGAGCGGTCTCGGAAGCGGCGCCGCCGTTTCCGCGGCTTTAGGACGCGCTATTGCCCGACTGCATGACCTTGAAATCCCTGATGCGGACCTGAATAGGCTTGTTTTCGAAGTGGAGAAACTCCATCATGGCACGCCGAGCGGGATTGATAATACGGTGGTCGTATTTGAAATGCCGATATATTTTGTAAAAGGCGCAGGCGCTGAATTCATCAACTTTGGCAAGCCCTTAAGGCTTGTGCTGGCCGATACCGGAATCGCCTCATTGACGCGCGATGCGGTCGCCGATGTTCGGTCTATGGCTCACTGCGAGCCTGCGCGGATCGCGCGAGTCTTCGACGAAATCGGCAATATCGTCAATGAGGCGCGCGATTGCATTGAACGCGGCGCGCGAGACCGCTTGGGCGCGCTAATGACAGCCAATCACCGCTTGCTGCAAGCGCTTACCGTGTCTTCGCCCGAGCTGGACATTTTGGTCGATGCCGCTCTAGGCGCCGGCGCGCTGGGGGCTAAGCTCTCTGGCGGCGGGCGCGGCGGCAACATCATCGCCTTGGCTGAAGAGGATGCCGTAGCCGCAATTGAGCGCAACCTGCTGGAAGCGGGCGCCAAGCGAGTCATGACGACCGTCGCCGGCAAAGGTTCGCAAGATGACGATTCTGATTAAACTGGGCGGATCGCTGATCACCAACAAATCCGAGGCGAAATCCTTTCGGCGCGAAATCGTAAGCCGTATCGCCAGGCAAGTCACTCGCCTGCGCGCTCTCGACCAGAATATCCCGATTGTCATCGGGCACGGAAGCGGTTCGTTCGGCCATTTCGAAGCCAAGAAATACAGCACCATCGACGGTGTAAGTTCGGATGAGCAGCGACTGGGCTTCGCTCGTGTTGGCGCCGTCGCCGCCGAACTCAGTTTGCTCGTGCAAAACGAATTCCTCGCGGCTGGCTTGCCGACAATGCGATTCCAGCCCTCATCAATTATGCTCTCTAGCGCGGGGCGCTTAAATTCGTTTGACAGCGGCGCTCTGTCGTTGGCGCTTGACCAAGGCTTGATTCCGCTGATCCATGGCGACATCGCGCTCGACGAGCGTATCGGCGGCACTATTATCTCGACCGAATCTCTATTCGCGCGCTTGGTCCAGCCCCTGAGAGTCACTGGGATTATTCTTCTTGGCGCGGTCGAAGGCGTCCTCGATCACAATGACGAGTTGATCTCTTGCATAACGCCCGCGTCATTCGCAAAGGTCCGTTCTTCGCTCGCAGGCTCGCATGGCATAGACGTAACCGGTGGCATGCTGCAAAAGGTCGAAACTATGATTGCCCTAATCGACGAGCGCCCGTCGCTGGAAGTGTTTATTGCCGATGGACGTATTGAAGACGTATTGCTGGATCTGCTAATAAAGCGCTCGCAAGTCGGTACGCTAATCCGTGCCGATTCAACACCTACCCCGAGCTCAGCGAGACGTTGAATAAGTTGGGATAAAATCCGTACGCGTCATAGCGGAGGCCCTCTACATTAGCGCTGATCGCCCGCAGCCGCGCAAAGTCGCGAATTGGCAGCAGCAGAACTTCATTCATTAACACTGACTGGATTTCGTAATATTGGTTCCGCCGGCTTCGCGGATCCTGCTCTTGCGCGGCGCTTAGGAGCCGGGCTTCCAAGGCTGCGTGCTGAGCGCGCGCGTGAGCGTAAAGCGAATCGTTTAAGAATACGCGGCTAAGGATTACCGGGTCGCGTCCATAAATGCCTGCCGGAAGCAAATCATACGCGCCCGATTGGATTAAGGCGGCCAACTGAGATTTTCCGGCCGCTGCTTCAACACGAAGGTCTATGCCGATTTGCCGCCATTGTTCCTGTAGCAATGCGGCCACCTCCGGCAGCTGCCCCCAGGGAGGAACAAGAATCGTCAGCGCTAACGGGGCTCCGAATTTATCGAGGATGCCGTCGTCATCGCCATCGGCATAACCATTTGCCTGCAGGATCGCTTGCGCCTGCACGAGATCGAATTCAAACTCGCCGACGTAGCCGGTATGCGCGTAGCCCGTGCTCTCCGATAGCGGCGCCCAGGCGACCGGCGAGATGTTGAAATACACCTGATCGCTAATTTCTATCCGATTTGTCGCCAGCAGGAGCGCGAGGCGAACATCGCGCTCCGCGATATGAAGCCGGTTCGTATTGAAAATGAATTGCACGGCTAAGCCCGGAATATCAGTTGGGCGCAGCATCACCCGGCTATTTCCCCTCAAGACTTGAGCGGCCGCCGGAGAGACATCATCGATCACGTCAAGAGAATTTCCCACAAGCTCGAGCGGGCTCGCATCGCTGTCGCGAATGATTGAAAACTCAATCCGGTCGATTTCTCCGCCCGCCAGCTGATCATAAACCGACGGATCTGTAGCGTATCTTTCAAAACGACGGAGGATTATGCGATCGCCCGGCAAATAATCCGCCACCATAAATGGACCAGTACCGGACTGATGATATTGATATCGCAAACCGTCATAACGCATGAGCGCCTCCGGGCTGGCGATGCCGAGATAAGGCTGGGCGAGACCGTCCAGAAGCGCGGCATGCGGCTCAAACAGGCGGAGCCGTAGCGTAAACTCATCCAGGACTTCGAATTGCCGCAGCGGACCTAACAGCTCTCTCGCCAGCGATTGTCCCATTTCGGGAAGGAATATGCGCTCGAAATTGCGCGCTACCGACTGCGCAGTAAAGGCGCTGCCATCATGAAACGCCACATCCTGGCGCAGTTGAAAAGTGTATACAAGACCATCTTGCGATACCTCCCAATGGGTCGCCAAGCCAGGCGACAGTTGTCCGCTGTCCGCGTCTCGATAAACCAGGGTGTCGTAGATTTGGCGGAAGATTACGCCTGCCTCCGGCAAATCGCTGATGTGCGGGTCCAGTACCGGGATGTCGGCCGATATGGCGTAGCGCAGGCAGCGGCGATCTTCGCCACAGGGAAGCTCTCGCTCAGCCGCGCCGCAGCCTGCAAGCATAAGCGCGCAAATGAGCGCGCGCAGCAGACGCGCCATGAGTTGCCCGCGAATGGCGGCAGCGCTTAAAAGTCCCGCGCCGAGAGCGAACCCGCCGCCGCTTGCAATGCCCGTTCGCGCGCGCGAGCGGCGGCTGAAATTCGCCGCCCCGTCTTCTACCGCGCCGCCGACTGCCACTTTACAATCCTGCCAACTTTACGATAGGTTAAATTATAGACGGTCGTTGTTTGGTCTGGGAGAAGAGCCGCCTGCAAATGCTGTCGGAAACGCGACTTCAGCCCGACCCGCTGCGGGAAGACACATACTCGTTTTTGCCCGTTTGGCGCCGGCTTGGCTTGCAGCTGGTTATTCTGTCGGCCGCCCTGCTCCTAATCGTTCTGCTTGGTGTATTTCTGCAGCCGCGCTTGGACGCGCAATTGGGCCGCCTCCTTTCATTGACAACTGCGGCTATGCCGGTTGTTCTATGGCTGTACGCTTCTGTGCTGCCGGAGTATCGTGTTGCCCGCCCGCGAAGGCGCTTAATCGGCGTGGCGGCTGTTTCCGCATTGACCGCGTCCGCAATCGGATTGCCACTCGTTCAAGAGTTTTTTCGCGTGCAGGAGTGGCTGCCGCTGCAATCGGTATTCGCGAGAATTCTCGGCTACACGCTAACCGCGGGCGCAGTCGATGCCGGGCTAAAATTTGCCGTTCTTCGGTACCTGATTTATCCCCAAAGCCTGCGGGTCCGCGGTGACGCCATCGCCTACGCATTTGCCGGCGCCGTGGGCTATAGCGGGTTTATGAACATCGCGCTGATTTGGCAGCTCGAGCCAACCTGGGACACGGCGGCGATATACCTCTTGGCAAATTTGACGATTCAACTGGCCTCAAGCCTGTTCATCGCACTGGGCATCGTCGAATCATACTTTTCCGATGCCTACCCGCTCGTATTGCCGATCAATGTCCTGGCGGCAGCTTTGTCAACCGGTCTGATTACAGCGCTGGTCGGTGGCTTCATGAGCGGCCCCCTGAGCACGGCCGGAAACACCGATCGACCGCTATTCGCTTTCGCTTTGCTGCTGGCCGCGATTATCCTTACATTGGCTGCTGTGTATTTCCTCTACAGCAACTCGGAACGCCGCGAGCGCGAAGCCTATTCGAGCCAGTGGAATTGAGATGGAATTCGAAACCGGGCGATCGCCAGCGATTCAATTGACACCGCGGCAGCGTTGGGCTATCGCCATCACCTACGGTTTGATCGTCCTGGGATTGGCTCTTGGCGTCAATCTGCGCGACGGCTCGCTCAATCTCGCCAGCGACTACAGAAATCTGGAAGCCGGCATCAGCGCAAAGTATCCGGCGCGCTGGCTGCTCGAAGAATCGGGACCATTCATTTTCCGCGTAAGAGACATGGCGTATCGCGGCTTCAATACCCTAATCGAAGTCAGCGCGGCGCCCGTGGGCAGCGATACCACGGAGCGAAATCTTCTCGATCAATTGACATTGCAGCGTTCCCAAGTCCTGATCGATTACAGCGTTCTTGGCTATGAGGACTATCGCCTGGCGGACGGCAGCGCGGCAATCTCAATGTCCTATTCCTTCGTATCGCGCGATAGCAACCCCTTCCTCGAAGGCGTATCGTCGATTGTCTATGGCTTGGATATTCTAACCATTAGGCGCGGCCAAGCGCTTATTGTCGCTTTTCGCGCTGATGCTGCGATCTACTTGCGTGAACTGGACACGCTGCGATGGTTCGTTCAAAATCTCGAATTCTGATTGCCTGTTGGAACTGCCATGAAAAACCTCCGCCTCAGCGCGCTACTGCTCATCCTGTTTGTGTCGGTCACTGTGTGGCCGCAGGGCGCCGTCACGCTCGACGCCGACCGGATCAAAAGGGCGACAGTCTTCATCTATCAAGCCAGGAGCGTCAACAATGATCTCGTCATCAAATGCGTGAGCAGCGGCACGCTTATAAGCGCGGACGGCTTAATCATCACCAACGCCCACAGCGTCTTGCCCAGCCAACAATGTGATGGTGATCAACTTATCATTTCGCTCAATGTGGATTTGTCTGAGCCGCCCATACCAAAATACCGAGCGCGGATTTCCAGCGCCGACGACGGCTTGGACATCGCGATCCTACGCATAACGCGCGAGCTGGACGGCCGGCTTATCGCCAGCGGCGAGTTGCCGATCCTGCCCTTCGCCGATATTGGCAACTCGGATGTTGTCGCCATTGACCACAATCTGATCGCGGCCGGATTTCCCGACTTGGGCAACCAGGCAGCCGCCATAACCCGCGGTACGGTTACAGCCTTCATAAGCGAGCCAAGCGGACCCGGTCCCGCCTGGTTTAAGACGCGCGCCGAGATTCCAGGCACGATGTCAGGCGGCGGCGCCTACAATAGCGCCGGCCAGCTCATTGGCATACCGACCAACGCGCCCGCGGGCCGTTCAGCCGCCGCCAGCTGCCGCTATATTGCCGACACCAATCGCGATGGCTTGGTAAATTCCAGCGACAATTGCGTTCCAACCGGTGACTTTGTCAGCACGATCAGACCAATCAACCATGCGCGCAGTCTGATTCGCGGCGCCAGGAACAATCTGAGCGCACAGATAATCAGCGCGCCTGCGGAAATGCCGCCCCCCTTGAACCCGCCGCGCGCGTCCCGATTGTTTTTCGCGCCATCCGTCAGTGATGGATCGCCGTCCACCGTCGTGGGATCAATGCCGAGTAATACCAAAAGCCTGTTTTTCTTTTTTGACTACGACAATATGACTGCGGAGACGGTATATGAATTGCGTGTATCGCGCGACGGCATCCCGGATCCGACTTTCAGTCTGCCCCCGGTGCGCTGGAGCGGCCGCGAGAACGGGCTGTGGTACATCGGAAGCCGCGAACAAGCTTGGGCCAACGGCGCCTACGAGTTTACCCTCCTTTTCAACGGCACATCTGTCGGCAGCCGGCGCATCATCGTAGGCGGTGGCGCGGACAACAGTTCCCAATTCAGCGACATCGTCTTCGGTACCCTTGACCAAAGCGGCTCCTTGGTCGGCAACGGTTCAATTCTGCCCTTGGGTGATATCGCGTCGGCTCGATTTTTATTCGCCAACATGCGGAACGGCTTGCCCTGGTCAGCTATTTGGTATTTTGGCGCGGTCGAAGTCGCGCGGTCGGCGGACCTCTGGTCCGACGGCAGCCATGGCGCCAAGGTGATACGAGTCGCTCCAAACGGCGGCTTGCTGCCCGGAAGTTATCGCCTCGAGCTCTACGTCGACGGCGCGCTCTCGGCTACATCGGACTTTTTCGTCTCCGGCACGCCCGCCGGTCCCCTGCCCGAGATCTTCACGCGCCTGCGTCATACGACAGCCGATACACCAGCCGCGGCTCGCAATGCGCCCGCTCTGTCCAGCTTTCCAACGTCAATTCCCACACTCTACGCGCTGTTTGATTGGCATCAGTTGGCGGCGGGCACACCCTGGACCCTGCGCTGGCTGGTAGATGACCAGGTCTTTTTCGACTCCACCAATCCTTGGCATACGATCGAATCAGGCGCCGACTTCACCGTTTCGCTCGCGAACCCGCCGGACGGCAGCTACAAGCTCCAACTGCTGGTGAACCGCCTAAAGCTGATCGAACAGGAAGTGACCATTGGCATTGGCCAACTGCCAATCGACCGGCTGGCGCGCTTTGAAGGCACTATCCTCTCCGGCAGGGTGTTCGACGCCGCGGCCGGCATCGGCATGCCCAGCATCACCATTGTATTAATCAGCGCGGATTTTACCGCCAGCGAATTCGAATGGAGAGAAGATCAGATTTTTGCGCTGGCCACGACTGATCGCAATGGCAACTTTCAATTTGCGCGCCCCTTGGCCTTTGACACCTTTTACAGCGTCGTCATCGAGGCTGATGGCTTCATCCCGCATGCCGCGGACGAGTTTTGGTTCTCCGCCGATCAACCCTATGCCGATATTGAGATAGCCATGGTGCGCGGTTGAAGCCAGCGCCGAAGTCACGCTTGGATCTCCTGCTCGTTAGCCGAAAGCTGGCGCCCAGCCGCAGCAAAGCAGCGGCGATGATTATGGCTGGCGAAGTTAGCGCGGACGCCAAGCTCGTGGACAAACCGGGCACATACGTCCGTGCCGACGCAAACATCGCGCTCAAGCAAAAGCCGCGCTACGTCAGCCGTGGCGGGCTCAAACTGGAAGCCGCATTAGAAACCTTCGCCATTGAGCCGGCAGCCAGGATTTGCGCCGACATCGGCGCGAGCGCCGGCGGGTTTACCGACTGCCTCCTGCAACATGGCGCGGCGAAAGTCTACGCCATTGACGTCGGCGCCGGCCTGCTCGATTACCGCCTAAGAATCGACAGCCGCGTCAAACTTATGGAGAACACCAATGCGCGCTACCTTCAATCCCTTGGCGAAGCCGCAAACCTTGTCGTGATTGACGTCTCCTTTATCTCGCTCCGTCTGATACTGCCAGCCGCATTGCGCCTGCTTGAACCCCACGGCGATATCATCGCGCTGGTAAAACCCCAATTTGAAGCGGGCCGCTCTGAAGTTGGCAAGGGCGGCATCATTCGCGATGCGACGATCCATCGGCGCGTTCTGCGCGATATCGCCGCGTTTGCCGAGTCGCTTCGCCTTAACCCGCTGGATGTGACGCGATCGCCCATCACCGGCGCCAAAGGCAACGTCGAATTTCTAATCTGGCTGCGGGTCGCCGGCGCGGCGGAGCCCCGGCGCGCGCTTCAAGACAAAATCGATGCGCTGACTTCCGCTGGTCCATAGCCTGCCCTACCCCTTATTCCGCTAATCATTCATAATTGGATCGTTGCTAAACGACCAATGGCGCGCAATGAAAACTGAGCGCATCCGCAACTTCTGCATCATCGCCCACGTTGATCACGGCAAGAGTACGCTCGCCGATCGTCTGATGGAGCTGACAAATACCGTCAGCAAGCGCGATATGCAGGAGCAGCTGCTGGACAGCATGGCTTTGGAGCGCGAGCGCGGCGTGACCATAAAGGCATCGGCTGTGCGCATGCGCTATAAGGCGCACGATGGCGAAAACTATATTATCAATTTGATTGACACGCCGGGCCACGTTGATTTCACCTACGAAGTCAGCCGCGCGCTGCAAGCCTGCGAAGGCGCCCTGCTAATCGTCGACGCCAGCCAAGGCATTGAAGCGCAGACCCTTTCAAACGTTTATCTCGCGCTTGAGCAGGACCTCGAGATACTGCCGGTCATCAACAAGATCGATCTGCCCGCGTCACAACCCGATGAAGTCGCCAAAGATGTGCAGGACCTGCTCGGAACGCCGGCTGAAGACATGCCGCGGATATCAGCCAAGAACGGCATTGGCATCGTAGACGTCCTGGAAAACATCATAGCGCAGGTGCCGCCGCCAACGACCAGTCAGGCGGGTGTTCCACGGGCGCTCGTTTTCGACTCTCACTATGACGCATATAAAGGCGTTATCGCCTACGTGCGCGTGGTCGACGGCGCCATCAGGCTTCGCGACACGCTTAAGCTATTCGCTACCGGCGCCCGCTTCGAACCAGTTGAAATCGGCGTCTTTGATCCCCTTATGCGCGCCACTAGCGAGTTGGACGCTGGCGAAGTCGGCTATATCGCGACGGGCCTAAAGTCAGTGCAAGAATGCCGCGTCGGCGATACGATTACGCTGGCAGCTAAGGGTGCCGAGCGCGCGCTGCCCGGTTACGAACAGGTCAAGCCAATGGTCTTCGCCGGCATTTACCCGACCAACAACGAAGACTATGCCGACCTGCGAGACGCGCTCGAAAAGCTTCAACTCAATGACGCCTCGCTGGTTTATCAGCCGGAAACCTCTCAGGCGCTTAACTTTGGCTTCCGCGTCGGTTTTCTCGGGCTATTTCACATGGAGATCATCCAGGAGCGGCTTGAACGCGAATACGACCTGGATATTCTGGCGACCGCTCCCAGTGTTGAATTCCGCGTCTTGGGGCACGATGGCAATGTTACAGCGATAGACAGCCCGGCGCTGCTGCCCGAAGAGAACACCATCAGCGAAATTCACGAGCCCTGGATGAAAATTCAAATCTATGCGCCGCAAACCTATATCGGTTCCATCATGGACCTGGTCATCAATAAGCGCGGCGTTTACGAAACGACCGAATACCTCGATGTCAACCGCGTTATTCTGCACTTTGAAATCCCGCTATCGGAAATCATCATCGACTTCTACGACCGCCTCAAAAGCGTGACTCAAGGTTATGCCAGCCTCGATTACCAGTTCCACCAGTATCGCGCTGGCGACCTCGTCAAAGTTGAAGTGCTCGTCAATGAGGACCCGGTTGACGCGCTGGCGATGATCTGCCATCGCGACGACGCCTATCACCGGGGCCAGCGCCTGGTGAGCCGCTTAAAAGCATTAATCCCACGGCAGATGTTCACCGTGCCGGTGCAAGCCGCGATCGGCAAGCGCGTCATTTCGCGCGCCAATGTCAGAGCCTTGCGTAAAGATGTCTTGGCCAAATGCTATGGCGGCGATGTGACGCGCAAGAGGAAACTGCTGGAGAAACAGAAGAAGGGCAAGAAGCGCATGAAAATGATCGGCTCGGTGGAAGTGCCGCAAGAAGCCTTCATGGCGCTGCTAAGCCTGGATGACTGAGGCCCAGCCATTGGGCGGGGACGTATTCAGCCCTGCTCTTCCTTTAACATCCGCCACAAGCTCGAAAGCCCCCAGCGCGATATCCACTCGCGCGCCAGCTGCGAGCGCGTGCCGAAGCCATATCCTCGGTAACGGCTCTCCGCCGCCGTTGAAATCGCGACCGCGCTGCCCTGCTCGTTATCAGCGTTTTCATCAAGATCCGGATAGCTGAGCACGACGATGCTGGCGTCGACCGCTTCGCGCAGGCGAATGCGAGCGGCAATATCGCTTGCGAATTCAGTAAGCGATACATCCGCCGGGTTGACCGCATACTGCTTGAAGACTTGAATCGGGTCGTCGTAGATCCTGGTTCGCAGCGCATCCGTGTCTTCATTCCAGGCGCTGCTTATCACACCGGGCAAACCCGCCTCGGTAACATGCAGCGTCAATCCGTTTTGCCGCAAATGCGCCCAAACGACTTCTTCCAGCGTCGCCTCATCGACGCCGAAGACATCATCGCCGATCCGCTCCTCAAGGCGCGCTTGCATCGCGTCGAGCATTTGCACTGCGCTTGGCGTATCCTCAGCTTTGGCGGTGATCCGCACATCGACCGCGCCATGATGCGCCGCCAAACCGACGCTCGGATTGCGCTCGCTCAAAATATCTTTGCCTATCTTGTCGTCGAGCGAGCTTTCGCCTATGCCGGCCGTTCGCAGCGTACGCGCGACGATTACACCCAATTCGTACTTCCGCAGCAGAAGCGGCATCACAGATTCAGTCACTAGATACTTCATCTCGCGCGGGACGCCGGGAAGACTAATGACCATGCCCCGTTCTGATTCCACCAGAAAAGCGGGCGCCGTACCGACCGGATTTTCAATCAGAGTCGCGCGTTCGGGCAGATAGGCTTGCTGGCGGTTGTTGGCTGTCATCTCGACGCCGAAGCCGCGAAAGCGCTCTTCAATTGCCCGATACAGCGACTCGTGATAAAGCAAGGGCCGCCCTGCGACATCCGCAACCGCCTGGCGCGTCATGTCGTCAACGGTAGGACCTAAACCCCCGGTTGTGATAACGATTTCGGCTCGATCCAAAGCCGCCGAAATCGCATCGGCGATGCGCGTCAGATTGTCGCCAACGGTCGTCATGAAAAAGACGTTGACGCCGATATCGCGCAGTTGCCGCGCCAAATAGACAGAATTGGTATCGGTTATCTCCCCCAATAAGATTTCTGTGCCGATTGCGATGATTTCCGCATTTGGATTGTCGGGCATGTTCGCTCCTGCCGGCGCTTGATTTTGGACTGATTTTACATCAATGGAAGTGTATCCTTTTCGGTTGAAACACAAAAAGCTTTACCACCGAGGACACCGAGAAAAGCGAGAGCGCCGAGAATTGTCTGCGAAATATGCCATTTTCATTGTGTCCTTTGCGTCTTTGTGGTGAAGTTGAATTTGGCTCATTTGAATTTCAACCGAATTCGATACAATACCACATCAATTGAAGGAATCTTTTGTAAAATCTGAAAAGCGCGATATAATTGCCACTATAAATCTATCTTGCTGTCAAGTAAGATATTTGTGCAGTTTTACCAGAATTCTCGTCCAACTGCTTATTTGAATGGAGGCTGCTGTGGCTGGTGTCACTTTCAATCATGTTTCAAAGGATTTCGGTGATCAGCGCGTCGTTACCGACTTGACCATCGATGTCCAAGACAAGGAATTCCTGGTATTCGTTGGTCCTTCCGGCTGTGGCAAGTCAACCAGTTTGCGCATGCTCGCTGGCTTGGAAGAGATTACCGAGGGCGAAATCCTCATCGGTGATCGCGTTGTCAACAATGTCGCGCCTAAAGACCGCGATGTCGCCATGGTATTCCAGAGTTACGCATTGTATCCCCACATGACCGTCTATGACAACATGGCTTTCGGCCTCAAGCTGCGCAAGACGCCGAAGAAGGTCATCGACGAACGAGTCAACGAGGCGGCTAACGAGCTCGGTATTGGTCACTTGCTTGATCGCCGTCCGCGTCAGCTTTCCGGCGGTCAGCGCCAGCGTGTGGCTGTCGGCCGCGCAATCGTGCGTGAGCCGGCCGTCTTTCTGATGGACGAGCCCCTGTCAAACCTGGACGCGAAACTCCGTGTTGAGGCGCGCTCCTTCATCAGCCGCCTGCACCAGCGCCTGGAGACGACCTTTATCTATGTGACGCATGATCAAGTCGAGGCGATGACGATGGGGACCCGCATCTGTGTCCTTAACGAGGGGAAACTACAGCAGATTGACTCGCCCTTCAATCTGTATCACAACCCGCACAACATTTTTGTCGCCGGTTTCATCGGCAGCCCCTCAATGAACTTCTTCGACGCCACGCTCAAGGAAGACGGCGATGGGCTCGTTGTAGACATTGGCGCCTTTAGCTTGCCAGTACCCGCCAACAAAGCGGAAAACTTCCGCAGTCACGTGGGTATGGAAGTGGTCTGCGGCATTCGCCCCGAAGACATCGACGACAGCAACTACCTGCCGCAGGGCATAGTCCCAGAAAACATGGTCTGCAATGTCGAAGTTGTCGAGCAGATGGGCAACGAGGTGATCATTTATCTGGAAAACGCTGGCAAGAATTTCATCGCCCGCACCGATCCGCGCACGACTGCCACCGTTGGCGAGGCAATGGACATCACCTTCAATCTGGACAACATGCACCTCTTCGACACCAATACCGAGATGTCGCTCAGCTACGAGGCTAAGGCAAAAGGCGATAATGTGATTGCTTAAGCTAAGCCGCTTTTAAGCAAAAAGAGCCACCGTCGCGTGGCTCTTTTGTTTTCCGATGCGCGCCGGTTGCTTAGGTCATCGCCGGGCGGAACTTGTATCCGTACACGATCATGCCGCGCGCTCCGTCCGTCGTCAGCTTCCGCGTGACCATTTCGACCGCATCGCCAATCGTCACCTCGCCCGCAATGTCAGTGAGTTGCGCCGTTATCAGCGCGCCGTTTTCCAATTCCACCAGCGCCAGGTAATAAGGCGCCTGCGCCTCGAATTCGGCGCCTGCTTCTTGCACCAGCGTGTAACTGTAAACTGTGCCGCGCTCAACTGCACGAGCGTCGAAACCGCGACTCGCGCCAACCGACAACTCCATGTCGCCAAGAGTCATGAGACGGCTCTAACCCGCTTTTCAGCCGGCATACGATCGCGCGTGCTCGAGTCGCCTGCTTTCCGCCCGGGCTTGCCTGCCGCGCTTCCCTTCCATTCCCTCATTGTGACCAGTCGATAGCGCAGTTTCTTGGTGCGCCAAAACCTCGCTACTTGCATCGCCCCGCTCCTCACCCCGTGTCGCGGTCATTCACTTGTCAGTCTAGGGTTGGGCGTCTATCAGAATCTATCTTGATGGTTTTTGACACTTTCAGAGCCTATCAGCTTAGTCATTCGCCGCGCTCAAAATATGGGTGGCAACCGTCGCGCCCAAGCCTCCGATGTTTTGAATCAGGATGTTGCGCGCTCCAGCGATTTGGCTATCGCCAGCCTGCCCCTTCAGCTGCAAGACCGCCTCAACCGCCTGGTAAATGCCGGTCGCGCCGCCCGGATTCCCGCGACTCTTCAGCCCGCCAAATGCGCTAAGCGGCAAGTCTGCATTTGGCGCTATTCTCGCGCCCTCGTCCCGCGCCCATTCCCAGCCCGATCCGCGTTCGCTAAAACCGATCGCTTCCAGCGAGAGCGCCGTCAGCACGGTGTAAGCGTCATGTAATTCGAGCGCGTCGAGGTCGCCCGGCGCGAGCCCCGCCTGCTCCAGACAGCTCGCCGCCGAAATCGCGGCCGCGCGCAATTCAAGCGGATCCGCGCGATCTTGCAGCGCCAAGCAGTCTGTAGCTACAGCGCTGCCGATGACGGCAACCGGATATGGCGCCAGATCGGCCGCCAATTCCGACTTGACCAGCAGCACCGCAGCGGCGCCGTCGCCGTCCGGCGCGCTGTCAAAAAGGCTCACTGGATCGGCGAGCATTGGCGCCCGGACGAATGCGCCCGACCGCAGCCGATTGCGGAACAGGGCGAATTTGTTCCGCGAGCCATTCTGATGCGCGTTTAGGCTGAAGCCCTCGAACTGCGCCAGCGACACACCGTATTCGTGCATATAGCGGCGCATCAGCAAGCCCGCCATTGCCGTCAAAGTGGCGCCGTTGATGGACTCAAGGTCCGCATCAAGGCTGACGCCGCGCGCGCTAACGCGGGCGGATCCGACGATGTCGGTCGATTTCTCAACGCCTATAATCAGCGCCGACGCCACCGCGCCCGACTCAACAGCCAAGTATCCCGTTCTTAGCGCCACGCCGCCCGAGGCCTCGCCGGCTTCGCAGGTGTAGGCTTCCACGGTCGACAAGCCGAGGCGCGCGGAAAGCAGGCTGCCGAGCTGCGTCTGCCGGTTGAAAGCGCCGCCGTAGCCATTGCCAACATAGAGCGCATCCACATGCGAGAGGTCGGCATCTCGCAGGGCGATTGCGCCCGCTTCAACCGCCAGATCGTCCAGCCCTCTTGACCAATGCTCTCGAACCGGCGTCATGCCAGCGCCAATGATTGAAACGCCCATATCTCCTAATCCTTGAGTTTGTCGCGAAAGCGCACATAAGTCCCATAATCGATTTTACTGCGGCGCTCGATATAATCGGCGGTTTTCACGCGCGCCCGCGGACGATCCTTGATGCGCTCGGTCACGCGTAGATCAAAGGCGTCCGAACCGGCGCCGCTGCCGTAGCTAACCATTAAGATTCGATCTCCCGGCTCCGCGTTATCGAGAATCGCCGTCAGCCCGATCATGCAAGATCCGGAGTAGACGTTGCCTATCTCGTTCGCCAGCAGACCCGGGGCGATCTGATCCGCTGAAAAGCCGAGCGTCTTGGCCGCTCGCGCCGGGAACTTGACGTTGGGCTGATGAAAAACGGCGTAGGCGTAATCCGAGGCCGTCGTATTCATCATTTGCATTATGGTCGAGCCGGCCGCGATTGTATGGGCAAAGTAGGCTGGCTCGCCGGTGAAGCGATCGCCATGACTGGGATAAACCTCGCCCGCTCGCCGCCAGAAATCGGGCGTGTCCGTGACGTAACTGTAGCTGCCTTGATAGACGGCGCAGCTTTCCTCCGCCGGTCCGAGAATGAAGGCGGCGCCGCCGGAGCCCGCCGTATATTCGAGCGCGTCGCCGGGGCGTCCTTGAGCCGTGTCCATGCCAATGCCCAAGATATAGCGCGCCATCCCGCTGCCGACGAGACCGAGAGCGGCTTGCACCGCTTCGGTGCCGGCTTTGCAAGCGAACTCCCAATCGGCAGCCAGCACATCAGCAGATGCGCCGATGCTCTCGGCGACAATGGTGCTCGTAGGCTTCACCGCATACGGGTGGCTCTCGCTGCCCACCCATACGGCGCGTATTTGTAACGGGTCAATCTCGGCGCAGGCGATTGCATTCCGCGCCGCTTCGATCGCCATCGTGACGACATCTTCGTCGAGCCCGGCTACCGCTTTCTCTCTTATCGGCGAAGCAGCGCCGCCGCCCGCCCAAATCCGCGCGATCTCAGCGCCCGGCAATCGGTAACGCGGAATATACGCTCCGTAGCCGACGATGCCCACTTTGCGATCCGTTGCCATAAGACGACTTGCGTCCGCATTCATGACTTTTGCCTTTGTTCTCGCACTATTGCCTCGGCGCGTCTCAGCCGGATATTGCCTTCCTCGATCATTTGAGCCGCCACTGCGCGCGCGTTCACGTTATTGGCGCCCGCCGCCAGCGCCAATTGCCTGGCGTGCATGCGCATATGCCCTTTCTGTATGCCATCGGTGGCAAGCGCGCGGATCGCAGCAAGATTCTGCGCCAAACCGACAGCGGCCGCCACCTGAGCCAGCTCCCGCGCAGACTGTACACCCAGCAGCTTCAGCGCCGTTTGCGCGCCACGATGCGTACGCGTCGCCCCGCCGACGATGCCCAGCGCCAAGGGCAATTCAATCTCGCCTCGGAGGTCCCCATCCTCATCCAAAGTCCATTGAGTCAGGCTCCGGTAGCGGCCGCTTTGCGCCGCATACGCGTGCGCGCCCGCTTCAATGGCGCGCCAATCGTTGCCGGTCGCCAGCGCAAGCGCATCGATTCCATTCATGATCCCCTTGTTGTGAGTCGCCGCCCGGTATGGATCAGCTTCGGCGAAAGCGGCCGCTTCAAGGATCCATTGGATCACTTTCGTTCCGGTTGCGTCTTTAGTCTCTAAGGCGCGCTTGGGGATTGTTCCACTGGCGCGCGCCATCCGGCGGTCGCTAAGATTGCTCAGTATCCGCAGATTGATTCGCCCACCGCAAATGCTCTCTATCAGCGGCGCGATAAGCTCAACCGCCGTGTTGATCGCATTGGCGCCCATCGCATCGCGAACATCAACATGCAGATGCAATATCAGCATATCGCCAATAGGAGTCTCGCGCAGCGGGCGCGCCTGCAGGTCGATTGCGCCGCCGCCACGCGCGACGATGCTGCCGCAAGCCGCGTTTGCGCGCTCGAGAATCTCGCTTTCGCACGACCGAATCGCATCTACCGCGGCATCCATGTCCGCCAGGTCGAGCACTTGCAGCTGCCCGATCATAATCGGCTCGTCGGCGCTGGCGCTAAATCCGCCGCCTTGCCGAAACAGCTTCGCCGCGTTACTGCAAGCGGCGACAACCGAAGCCTCTTCAACCACCATCGGCGCCAGGTAATCTCGCCCGTTGATACGAAAATTTGTCGCGATGGCGAAGGGCAAACTGAAGCGGCCGATGACATTTTCGATCATAAGATCCGCTTCAGTCATGGATAGCCCGGAATCTCGCAGCGTTGTCAACTCGGCATCGTCAAGCGCCGCCCATTCGCGGGCAATCGCTTGTCGCTCCGCCAAGGACATTCTGTAGAAGCCTGGAATCGCAGATTGGCGCTTGTCGTCCATAAAGTCAATTTAGCGGCGCCCAGCTTTCAAAATCTATCAGCGAGCTTTCCGCATCTCTCATTTGCTCGCCGTTCGCGCCAGCGCGCCCAACCGCCATCCCAAACGCAAGAATCCACCCGCCGGTGGATTCCAATACTGCGTTGGTTGAAGGCCGCTTAGTCGGGCAGGATCCGCGTATCCATAAAGGCGTCGAGCCAAATGACAAACACCAAACCGATGGGGATCGAGGTGAACAAATAGTACTGTATGCCATACTCCTGAAGCGACACGCCTTGCGGGTTCTTGATTCCGCCGAACAGCCAGCCCAAGATCGGTATCTGGTGCAATATCGGCAGCAAATCGAAGCCGACAGTGATGATGCCGTAACCGACCAATAACCCCAGAACCATCGATACGGACCAGACAATTAGCCGCCGTATTGCCAAACTCGACATGTCAAGCTCCGAACTACGCCACCATAAACAACGATATTATACATAAGGGCGGCTCAACGGCGCAAGTGAGGTTTTGCGCGAAGGCGCCTAGGCTGGCGTAAATGGTCATTGTGCAAGACATTGCCTGCTGATAGACTTTGCCCAGAACGATCGCTGCAATCATTTGCTGCTATTCATCAGAACACAGTTATCCCGAACGCTCGCGGTCGTAGGCTTGAAGAGCGCGAGCGGAACTTCAAGCCAGCGCAGAAATTCTTGCGCCTTCGATGCCGAGGGCGGCTCAGGAGAGTATCGTGGCCGACTTATTTGACAAGTTATCCGATTTTACCGTTGCCAAAGAAGCGATGGAGATGGGCATCTACCCCTTCTTCCGCGCGCTTAGCGATTCGGAAGGCGCCACCGCTACCTTCGAAGACAAGAATGTTGTGATGTTGGGCTCGAACAATTATCTCGGCTTGACGACGGACGAACGCGTCCGCAAGGCTGCAATCGAGGCGACGCAAAAGTTTGGCACCAGCGTGACCGGGTCGCGCTTCCTAAACGGAACCCTGGAATTGCACCTGGAAGCGGACCGCCGCTTGGCTGAGTTCGTGGGCAAAGAAGCGGCGCTCGTATTCTCTACCGGTTATCAGACGAATCTGGGCACGGTCTCGGCGCTGCTGGGCAAAAATGATGTAGCCATCCTCGACAAAGACGCGCACGCTTGCCTGGTCGATGGCGTACAAATGTCGCGCGGCACGATGAAACGTTTCAAGCACAACGATATGGCTGATCTCGACCGGGTCTTGAGCCGAGTGCCCGAAGATGCCGGCAAGCTGGTTATCGTCGACGGCGTTTACAGCATGGGTGGCGATTTCGCTCCCTTGCCACAAATCGTTGATTTATGCGAGAAATACGGCGCGCGGCTGCTGGTTGATGATGCGCATGGCATCGGCGTGGCCGGCGGCGGTCGCGGCACATCGGCGCATTTTGGCTTGACGGACCAGGTCGACCTGATTATGGGCACGTTCAGCAAGAGCTTCGCCTCAATCGGCGGATTCATCGCCGGTTCCGCTGATGTGATTCACTACGTGCAGCATCACGCGCGCTCGTTAATTTTCTCAGCGGCTTTGCCAGCGCCCAATCTCGCCGCGGTCATGGCTGCGCTGGATATCATCGAGACCGAACCCAAGCATGTGCAGCAGGTTTGGAAGAACGCGGAATATATGCGCAAGGGATTCAAGCGGCTGGGATACGATACCTTCAACAGCCAAACACCGATTATTCCGGTCAAGATCGGCGAGCAATTTCGCACCGGTTTGACCTGGGCCGCCTTGATCGAAGAGGGCGTTTATACCAACCCCGTCGTGCCGCCGGCAACGCCGCCCAATCAGGCGCTTCTGCGCACCAGTTATATCGCCACGCACCGCAAGGAACACCTGGACCGCGCTTTGCTCGCCTTTGAAAAAGTGGGCCGCAACCTTGATCTGATTCCCGCCGCGGCAGCCAGCTAAGTCATAAACGCGCAAGCGCTCTGAATCTGTTGTTCGCTTGCATTAAGTCAATCGGAACTGGCGACGATGATGTTGCCCGGCCCATGGGAAACCTCGCCCAAGACGAACGCGTCTTCGCCGGATTCTTGCAAGTCGGCGAGCAGCGCGTCCGCCCGGTCCGCGGCGACCGACATCAAAAGCCCGCCCGAGGTTTGCGGGTCAAAAAGCAAGTCGCGCTCGTGTTGCGCCAGCTCGCCTTCGACCCTTAACCACTGGCTATAATATTCCCGATTGCGTTCCATGCCGCCGGGAAACACGCCCTTGCGCGCATACTCGATCGTGCCGGGCAGCAGCGCATTGGCGCTCATATTCAGCCGGAAGTCAAAGCCGCTGAGTTTCGCCATCTCCAATGCGTGGCCGACTAGCCCGAAGCCCGTGATATCCGTCATGGCGTGAACGTCATGCCGCTGCGCCAAACGAGAGGCAGCGCGATTCAGGCGCGACATGGATGCGACCGCCGCCGCCACATGTTGCGGGTCGGCGATGTCTCGCTTAAGCGCCGTGGTAATGACGCCGGTTCCTATCCGCTTGCTCAATATCAGCGCATCGCCAACCAACGCGCCCGATTTGCGGATGATATCGCTCGTCTTTACCTCGCCGGTTATCGAAAGCCCATACTTCGGTTCGGCATCGGTGATTGAATGGCCGCCGGCGATAACCGCGCCCGCCTCCTTGACTTTTTCAGCGCCGCCGCGCAGAATCTCGGACAAGATTCCTTTGTCCAAGTCTTCCGGGTAAGCGACGAGATTGATCGCCATTAAGGGCTCGCCGCCCATTGCGTAAACATCGCTTAACGCGTTCGCCGCCGCAATAGCGCCAAAATCGTAGGGATCATCGACTACCGGCGGGAAAAAGTCGGTTGTCGATATGATCGCGCGCGCGGCGTCAAGCTGATATACCGCCGCATCATCCGGCTCTGATAAGCCGACCAGCACTTCGGGATAATCGCTCCCGCGATAAATCTCGTTTAGGGGACGCAATACTTGCGCCAAATCGCTCGGGCTGAGCTTCGACGCTCAGCCGGCGCAACTGGCAAGCGATGTCAGCCTTATGCTTAGCTCCTGCATTGGACATTCCCTTCCAATAAAAGAGCCCACCTTCTGGTGAGCCCGTTAGACCTTGATCGGGGTACCCGGATTCGAACCGGGGACCTCTTACACCCCATGCAAGCGCGCTAGCCGGACTGCGCCATACCCCGTGATCGTCTCTATCATAACATAAATCCGCCCGTTTGCCAGCACCAGCCGCAGGAAGGCGAGCGCGCAATTTCAGGATTAGACGCTCATCCGTCAAGTGGCAAGACGCCAAATGTACAGGATTTATGATCGCCGCCTATGATCACCACATAATCATAATCGCGGTCGGCTTTGATCTCACGTGTAACCTGCTCTTCGGTCATATTCAGCGCGCGCAAGATACCGGGTACGATGCTCCCCTTTTCCGCCGCCACATGATCAATCAACAGATTGCTTGAATGCGCTTCTCCTTCGCCGATCTGTCCCAGCGCGACCGCGTTATACCCGCCCCAGCGCAGTCGTTCGCTGGCGACAATGTCCCAATTCGCTTCGCCGGACGCGTTGAAAACCGCGATGCTCGGTCCAGCGAGCGCTGCCTGGAATCTGGTGGGTGGCGTATATAGCGCCTGCATCAATTCTGTAACCGCGCCCTGGTTTGGCAGCAGCACCGACCAGCCATCCGGCGTTTCCCAATTCCTGGTATGGTAAATCTTGTGGAATGTGAAGTTTTGCACATCGTCGAGATCGAGAGTGACAGCCAGCGGCAACAGGCGAAGCATCTGTTCAAATGGTATATCAGTATCGACGATTTCCGTGAGTTCAGGCCAGAGCTGCGGCATTGTCTTAGCCAAGCCCAGCCGCCGCGCTTTTCGCCAAATCGCGCGAACAAGCTGCTGATGCCGGCGACCGCGATCAAAATCATCGGTGTATTTGCGTGTGCGCGCATACCACAAGGCATCGAATCCATCGAATGTATAATAGCCAACGGGCAATGTACGCATTCGATAGCCATTCTCAATTGACCGGCGGTCTTCTTCTGTACCTACCGGATAATGATCGCGATAGGCGCAATCCACCGCGATATCGACCCCGCCCAAACGATCGATAATCGCCTCGAAACCGGCAAAATTCACCCGCGCGTAATAATGTACGTTGATGCCGAAGTTGTAGAAAAGGGTTTGGCGCAGCAGTCCGAAGCCACGGCCGGGCTCCCAATTCAGCTTCTCGCCGAGCCCAAAGGCGGTATTCAAACGCCCCATGCTGCCATGAGGAATGTATACGAATAGATCGCGCGGCAGGTTCAACATGGACACCGTGCCGGTTTCAACGTTTAGCGAGACGATGACCATGGTGTCGGTGCGGATGAAGCTGTCGCCGCCCAATTGCTCATCGCTGCCCAAAAGCGCGATGTTTACCAGCCGATGCGCGCGGAAGGCTTCCGGCGCGGGGCTGGGAACTTGCGTGCCAGAAAGCCACGTGTCCGCCGGCGGGCTGCGCGGCACAAGCAGCTTCGGCAGGCTAATGTCCTCAGGCGCCGGCGTCCGCACTGGCAAAGGCGCGTCTTTACCGGGTTCTGCCGTTGCCGCCAATGGCGTGGCGCTCTCCGCCGTCTGCTGCAGACGGACGATAGAGGCGCCCGAGCGCAATCCGAGGTACTCCCGATCGATGTCAATGGCCGTGGCGGTGGCGCGATACGCGGCGCGTCTTGCCGCCGTCGTACTTTCGAGAGCGCGAACATCGGCGCGCAGCGACAGAATTTGAGTGGCAGTCCAAAGCAGCGCAAGCGCCAGAAAGAACGAAAAGCAGACAAGCGCCGCGGTCGAAACGCAACCTAGCCACCGCCACAGCAACCGCATTAGATCATTGCTCCATTCCCCTTGCAGGGCAAATCAAGCCAAGCTCGGATTCTTGAGGCCGTCGCGCGCGCATTATTGCGATCCAAACATCAAAGGTATTTCGCAAAAGCCTCCTTTGATCAACTCGCCGTCGCTGTCCTTTACCGCCAGACGTAAGCGATGGGCGCCGACGCCGAAGATTTCGGCATTTATCAAAGCCAGTACATCTCTGCTGACCGGGCGGTCCGATTCCAAATACATATAAAATTCCTCCGTCCAACCAGGTTTAATCGCGATTTGATAACGTCCGCCTTCGGGCAAAAGCACGCTTCCGATTAGCGCAAAAACGCCTTCAACCTGAGCGCTCGGCGCGGGCAAATCTATCTGAGCCATGTGGCGATCGCAGCCAACCGCTTCAGCCGCTATTTGCATAACGGGCGTTGGCAGCGCGCCAATGGGCGCCAGCGCCCTTGGCACGAGCACATGTTCGCTAGCGAAGATGCCACGAATCGGCTCAAAGCAATTGCCTTCGCGTAACTCTATCAAACTGCTTCCGGTGGCCAAAGCCAGCGACAGCAAAGTATCACCCTCCTTTACTTCATAGGATAACCAGTCCGGCGCAATTTCGCAGTCAATACGCGCGCTCGCTTCAACCGAGCCAAAGGCAGTCGGCGTCGGGATCAGATAAATGAAATACTGGGGCAAGGGTGTAGACGTAAACGTTGCAGCGGACGCAGGCCTAGGCGACGAACGCGTCGCCGCGACTGTCGCTCGAATAGCCGTCAGCGTCAGATTGGCGCGCGGGACTTCGCGCACATCGTCGTCTGGCGTCGCAGTTGCAACGGCGTCAGTTGGCGTTGGCATTGCCGCTGTAGCGCTCGCAAGCGGAGCTTCCGTCGCGGCGGTCACCGGCTGCTCGGCTGTCGGCGACGGACTCACGGTGGACAGTTCCCGCCGTGCAACAACCGTCTCTCGAATAGCCGTCCGCGTCAGATTGGCGCGCGCGACTTCGCGCACATCGTCGTCTGGCGTCTCTGTCGCAACGGCATCAGTTGGCGTTGGCGCTGCCGCTGTCGCGCTGGCAATTGGCGCTTCCGTCGCGGCAGTCACCGGCTGCTCGGCTGTCGGCGACGGACTTACGGTGGCCAGCTCCCGCCGAGCAACGACCGTCGCTCGAATAGCCGTCAGCGTCAGATTGGCGCGCGCGACTTCGCTCACATCGTCCGCCGGCGTCGCGGTCGCAACGGCATCAGTTAGCGTTGGCGTCGATTCAGTCGCGCTTGCAAGTGGCGTATCGGGCAAAGAAGACAGCGGCTGCTCGGCTGTCGGCGACGGACGCACAGTGGCCAGCTCCCGCCGTGCAACGACCGTCTCTCGAATTGCCGTCAGCGTCAGATTGGCGCGCGCGACTTCGCGCACGTCGTCGTCTGGCGTCGCAGTTGCAACGACGTCGGCTGGCGTCGGCGTAATTTCAGTCGCGCTGGCAATTGGCGCTTCCGTAGCGGCGGTAGTCGGCTGCTCGGCAGTCGGCGACGGACGCACAGTGGCCAGTTCCCGCCGCGCAACGACTGTCGCTCGAATAGCGGTCAGCGTCAGATTGGCGCGCGCGATCTGCTGCACATCATCCGCTAGCGTCGCTTTTGCAACAACGTCAGTTGGCGTCGGCGTTGCCGCTGTCGCGCTCGCGACCGTGGCTTCGGTCGCAGAGGTGATAGGCTGCTGCGCTGTCGGCGACGGACGCACAGTGGCCAGTTCCCGCCGCGCAACGACTGTCGCTCGAATAGCGGTCAGCGTCAGATTGGCGCGCGCGATCTGCTGCACATCATCCGTTGGCGTCGCAGTTGCAACGGTGTCAATTGGCGTTGGCGCCAGTTCAGTCGCGCTCGCAATTGGCGGATCGGTCATAGCAGTCACCGGCTGCTCGGCTGTCGGCGACGGACTTACAGTTGCCAGCTCCCGCCGTGCGACGACCGTCGCTCGAATAGCGGTCAGCGTCAGATTGGCGCGCGCGATTTCCCTCACATCGTCCGCCGGCGTCGCGGTCGCAACGGCATCAGTTAGCGTTGGCGTCGATTCAGTCGCGCTTGCAAGTGGCGTATCGGGCAAAGAAGACGGCGGCTGCTCGGCTGTCGGCGACGGACTTACAGTTGCCAGCTCCCGCCGTGCGACGACCGTCGCTCGAATAGCGGTCAGCGTCAGATTGGCGCGCGCGATTTCCCTCACATCGTCCGCCGGCGTCGCGGTCGCAACGGCATCAGTTAGCGTTGGCGTCGATTCAGTCGCGCTGGCAATTGGCGCTTCGGCCAAGGAAGTTTCCGGCTGCTCGGCCGTCGGCGACGGACGCACAGTGGCCAGCTCCCGCCGCGCAGAGACCGTCGCTCGAATAGCGGTCAGCGTCAGATTGGCGCGCGCGATCTGCTGCACATCATCCGTTGGCGTCGCAGTTGCAACGGTGTCAATTGGCGTTGGCGCCAGTTCAGTCGCGCTCGCAATTGGCGGATCGGTCATAGCAGTCACCGGCTGCTCGGCTGTCGGCGACGGACTTACAGTTGCCAGCTCCCGCCGTGCGACGACCGTCGCTCGAATAGCGGTCAGCGTCAGATTGGCGCGCGCGATTTCCCTCACATCGTCCGCCGGCGTCGCGGTCGCAACGGCATCAGTTAGCGTTGGCGTCGATTCAGTCGCGCTGGCAATTGGCGCTTCGGCCAAGGAAGTTTCCGGCTGCTCGGCCGTCGGCGACGGACGCACAGTGGCCAGCTCCCGCCGCGCAGAGACCGTCGCTCGAATAGCGGTCAGCGTCAGATTGGCGCGCGCGATCTGCTGCACATCATCCGTTGGCGTCGCAGTTGCAACGGTGTCAATTGGCGTTGGCGCCAGTTTAGTCGCGCTGGCAATTGGCGCTTCCGTCGCGGCGGGTATCGGCTGCTCGGCTGTCGGCGACGGACGCACGGTGGCCAGCTCCCGCCGTGCGACGACCGTCGCTCGAATAGCGGTCAGCGTCAGATTGGCGCGCGCGATTTCCCTCACATCGTCCGCCGGCGTCGCGGTCGCAACGGCATCAGTTAGCGTTGGCGTCGATTCAGTCGCGCTTGCAAGTGGCGTATCGGGCAAAGAAGACGGCGGCTGCTCGGCTGTCGGCGACGGACTTACAGTTGCCAGCTCCCGCCGTGCGACGACCGTCGCTCGAATAGCGGTCAGCGTCAGATTGGCGCGCGCGATCTCTTGCACATCGTCTGCTGGCGTCGCTGTTGCAACGGCTTCAGTTGACGTTGGCATTGCCGCTGTCGCGCTGGCAACCGGAGCTTCCGTCGCGGCGGTCTCAGGCTGCTGCGCTGTCGGCGACGGACTTACAGTGGCCAGCTCCCGCCGAGCGACGACCGTCTCTCGAATAACCGTCAGCGTCAGATTGGCGCGCGCGATCTCTTGCACATCGTCTGCTGGCGTCGCTGTTGCAACGGCTTCAGTTGACGTTGGCATTGCCGCTGTCGCGCTGGCAACCGGAGCTTCCGTCGCGGCGGTCTCAGGCTGCTGCGCTGTCGGCGACGGACTTACAGTGGCCAGCTCCCGCCGAGCGACGACCGTCTCTCGAACATCGGTCAGCGTCAGATTGGCGCGCGCGATTTCGCGCACATCGTCCGCTTCCGTCGCAGTCGCAACGGCGTCGGCTGGCGTCGGCGTAATTTCAGCTGCGCTGGCAATTGGCGCTTCCGTCGCGGCGGTCTCCGGCTGCTCGGCTGTCGGCGACGGACGCTCAGTGGCCAGCTCCCGCCGTGCGACGACAGTCTCTCGAATAGCCGTCAGCGTCAGATTGGCGCGCGCGATTTCCCTCACATCATCTGCTGGCGTCGCTGTCGCAGCAGCGTCAATTGGCGTCGGCGTAATTTCAGTCGCGCTGGCAATTGGCGCTTCCGACGCGGCGGTGGTCGGCTGCTCGGCTGTCGGCGACGGACGCTCAGTGGCCAGCTCCCGCCGTGCGACGACCGTCGCTCGAATAGCGGTCAGCGTCAGATTGGCGCGCGCGATCTCTTGCACATCGTCTGCTGGCGTCGCTGTTGCAACGGCTTCAGTTGACGTTGGCATTGTCGCTGTCGCGCCGGCAAGTGGCGAATCGGGCAAAACAGTCACCGGCTGCTGCGCTGTTGGCGACGGACGCTCGGTGGCAAGCTCGCGCCGAGCAACAACCGTCGCTCGAATAGCGGTCCGCGTCAGATTGGCGCGCGCGACTTCGCGCACATCGTCTGCTGGCGTCGCATTCGTAACAGCGTCAGTTGGCGTTGCCGCTGTCGCGCTCGCAATTGGCGCTTCCGTCGCGGCGGTGGTCGGCTGCTCCGCTGTCGGCGACGGACCTACTGTGGTCAGTTCCCGCCGTGCAACGACAGACTTTCGAATAGCCGTCAGCGTCAGATTGGCGCGCGCGACTTCGCGCACATCTTCCGCCGGGGTCGCTGTTGCAACGCCGTCAGTTGGCGTTGGCGCTGCCGCTGTCGCGCTGGCAATTGGCGCTTCCGTCGCGGCGGGGATCGGCTGCTCGGCTGTCGGCGACGGACTTACAGTGGCCAGCTCCCGCCGCGCAACGACCGTCTCTCGAATAGCCGTCCGCGTCAGATTGGCGCGCGCGATCTCCTGCACATCGTCCGCATCTGGAGGTGTCCCGATAGCTTCCGTCTCCCCCGGTCTGGGGCTTGTCATCTCATCCGGCGTCGGTAATCCGGTTTCGACCGCGGTCGGCTCTGGTGTTACTTCCGCTATGGTCGGCGCCACTTGCTCGTGGGTCGCGGATGGCGTCGCGGGAGGAGTCGTAGGCTCGACCGCTTCCGCGGTCGATCTTTGTGAAGTCGAGGTGGCTAGCAAAACAGCAAAAGCGGCGGCAAACAAAAGTGATACCGCCGCAAATAGAGCTACGAGCAGCTCGCTGCCTATATTGCGCCGCATTGGCTAATCCTCAATTGACGCAGCCAATTCCAGGGGCAAAGCGAGGTGGAATACGGATCCTTCGCCCGAATCACTCGTAATCCAAAGATCGCCATTGCGCGCGCGCGCAAACGCCCTGGCCACCGTCATGCCGACGCCGCTGTCGCCATACCCGGCAATCGCCAGATTCTCCGCCCGATACGAGCGCGCGAAGACGCGTTGCATGTCGTCCCGCGCGATGCCGCCGCCCTTGTCACTCACACGGATTTCAACAGCGCTGACTAAGTCGGCGCCGCCCGTCAGCGGCAGCCGGCTAACTTGAGCAGATACCGCGATGCTCGAGCCATCGGGCGAGACCGCGCTGGCATTTGCCACTAGCTGGGCAAGAATGTGTTTCAGGCTGGCGCCATCTGCATTCACCGGCGGCAATTGATCATCCAGCGCCAATTCAACCATGTGACCACTATGCGAAAAACTCTCAGCTGCCTCTTCAATCACGTCTTCAATGATGGAGATCAAGTCGATGCTTTCGTGCTCAAGCGCAAACCCGGAGCTATCTACCGCGGAAACACGCTGAATCTCCACAATCATCCCGGCGACGCGATCAACGTCCGCAGCGATCATCGAAAGCACTTGCCGTTGCGCGGCGCCAAGAATGCCGATGCTCTCTGCCAGCAGCAGGTCGGTGTAATCTGAAATCGAAGTCATCGGCGTGCGCAGATTCTCGAGCATGCTGCTGAATAACTCCGGCGCGTTCAACCGATACTCTTGAGTATCGCCTTCGGCGTCCGAGTCATGCGCTGCTGGCGCTTCGCGCGCTATTGACAGCTCCATCCGCGCGTCGCTTAAGTCCAGCGCAAGTTGTTCGCGCTGCTCGGTTAAGCGCTCTAAGGACGCCCGCAGCTCGGCTATTTCGCTGCTGACATCGGCGTCGGCCTCGCGCGCCGCTTCATCAGCCAGCGTCTCATTTATCTTGGCGGTGAGTTGATCGCGGATTCTGAGCAAGTTGTCTCGTTCTTCCACCAACGCGTCTATGTGTTTGCCGGTCTGCTGCAGGCGGTCGTCTCGGGCGCTTAGTTCGTCCTGCAGCGTCGCGGTCGTTGCCTGAAGCGCGGCATTTTCCGCATGCGATTCTTTGATCCGCGCCTGAAGGTCTTGCTGCTCTCGTCGCAGCTCCTCGCGGGAGTCTAGCAATAATTCGTGATCGGCGGTCAATCGCTTGAGTTGCAGCTCTATCTCCGCACTTTCAGTTCGGCCGGAGTCCAGCCACTTTCTGCGGTCATCAAGCAGCGTATGACGATCGAGATTCGCGCTGCTGATCCGCTGCGTCAAGGTCTTCCGTTCCGCGTATAGTTGGATCAGCAATTGCGTCAGCTGCGACGATTCCGCGTCGATACCCATGGACTCTATTCGTCCTGCAATTGATTCCAGCCGCCGCTGCTGCTGATCGCGTTCCAATTCCAATTGGGCCGATTCATCTGCCAAGGTCTGCAGAATTGCGGCGTAGCCCTCGGACGCCACTGACCGCCCCATCACCAACAGCGCGTTGATTTGTCTTCGAAGACGATCCCGAGTGGTGAGCAGAAAATTGTACTCTTTGTGCATATATTCGCGGATGACCTGCGCCAGCGCCTCGTCATCATCCGCATTCAATACCCGCATCATCGTCTCGGCATCAAGCAGCGCGCGCGCGCTCTTTTCATACGCTTCTCGCAACTGCGCCTGCTCATCAAAGGCAGCGTTTAAGCGTTGCGCCGCATCTTGCCCGTTATCGCCTGCAGCCAAAGCCTCAAGCAGGCGCACATGCTGTTCGCCCTGCTGTCGATTGAGGTCGGCAATCTGCAGCGCCATCTTGTCGCTGCGCTCCCTGACGCGCCGAAGGCTGGACTCCAATTCGAGGCGGTTGGCGATAAGCGCCTCACGATCAACGGCGGGTTCGTCCTTGCGCTCAGCTATATCGCCAATGATCTGTTCTTCCGACATGTCTCTGGACGATGCCGCGTCATAACTCCAGGCGAGCAGATTGCCAGCTACGAAGCCGATATCGCGCAACAAATCCAACTCATCAGGAGAGAGATCCGCTTGGCGGTAAGGCATCGCGACCAGCATGACCGCCACAAGCTCGCCATCTGCGGTCAGCGGCTGGGCATATACGCTGCAAAGCGAGGCAATGTTCAACCGGCGAAACAAGTCTTGGAGTTCATCCGCGTGGTATTCGGGAAACAGAATCGTCTGCTCTCGTCGAGTCGCCGCCTCGCGCAGCGTCGGCTGCTGATTGAGATTCAGCGAAACCCCAGACAATGATTGATCGGCCACTTGGTCGTGGCCGGCGATCACATCAGCGTAGTTATTGTCTTGAACACGCAAAAGGGCGCAAACTTCCGCCTGCAGCGTTTCCAAAGCCGCCCTCACTATTTGCTCCGGTATTCGAGACCCTTCACGCGTTTCCAGCATCAAGCCAATGGCGTTCAGCAGATTTCGTCGATCCGTCGGAGCGGGCGCTGCGCTGAAATTCCAAGCCGCCGGCGATGCCAACAGCGGATCCACATCGCCTTCGGGGGGCGTCCTGGCTGGCGCAGACGAAGGCGCAATCGCTGAACTCGGCTGGGAAGCAGCAAGCACGACTTCCACCAAACTGTGCTCCAGCAGGGCTATCGCCAGGCGATAAATGATGAGCGGCAACAAAATCAGACCAGCCAAATATGACAGTCGGGCAGCGCCGAGATAATTGCCGTCGACCGTGCCCTCGGAAAACTGGTGCAGATCCCAAGCATTGCCGAGCACAAACAGCAAGAAGAAAAGAACTTTGAGGGGCGCGTCAACAATCTGCCGATAATTCAATACGGCAAGAAACAGTCCCATAATTGCGAGCGCCGCGATGACGCCCGACCATAACGACGCATATTCACTTCCATTGAATGCGGCGCCGGTCTCATGCAGGGCAAGCCACCCCCGCGCGCTGTTCAGGTAGAGCAAAGCCAGGACGAAAGCCCCCGCGGACACCATCAGGTTGGAGCGGTTCTGCCAGCGGTCAAAGTCCGCGCTTAGAAATGCCCACGCCAAGACAAGCAGAGATACGGCAAAGACCAGACGCTCCAAGGGCGGCATGAAGGCGTCGGCTTCCAACTGGGAAAACTGGGAGAGGAAAGCCGCGGCCAGCATGATCAGCCAAAGAATCACTAATCCCGCTGTCGCCACGACGAAGCGGCGCGTCGCTTGTTCAAAGGGAAAGCGGGAACGATGCCCAAATGCCAAAAACAGCGAGCCTTGGCTCAACGCGATTACCAAGAGGAAAAAAACTAGATTGCCGGGAAACTCGACGAAAACGTTAAGAATATCCAGCGTCGCTATTGACAACTCGCACCATCCACATTGCTAGCGCCCCGCCCTATGCCGCTGCCGCTTAGGCATCGCGAGCCCTGCCCGGGCGCCAACCGATTTCGGTCATCTCGCGCCGGTTTTCCGCGCTGCCGATATTCCTATTTGAGGCGCTATTCTTGACGAGTCAGTATAGCATAGGCGGCATGAGCGTACTTGTGAAAACGCGCGGTCATTTGCTCGGCGGCCACCCAACCCTGTGGCGCTTCCTTTGCAGTTGACGTTACCCATTCCTCAAATTAAACTCAGTTGTGATCGCTGATCGACGAAGAGAAGCCCTTGACCCGCGCATTCTCGCACTTGCTCCGCAGATTTCCCGTTCTGATGCGTATGCCCTACCAGTTGTACAGCCGTGTACAGCCGCGATTCACAATCGGTGTTGCCGCTGTTGTCTTCAATGTCGAAGGGCGGGTGTTATTGGTTGAGCATGCTTATCATCCACGCTTTCCTTGGGGACTGCCAGGTGGCTGGATTAATGCCGACGAAGAACCGGCGGCCGCTATCCAGCGCGAATTGTGCGAGGAATTACAGCTGGACGCTCGCGCCTCGCGGGTCGTCCATGTTTCAAAGACCGCGCCGCGCCATATTGACTTTGCTTTCCACTGCCATGCGCTAAAGCCTATCGGAAAGCTGAGCCACGAGCTGTTGGATTATCAGTGGGCGTCGGTTGAAGACTTGCCAGAACTCAAGCGCTTTCATCGTATAGCGATCGAATCAGCGGTTATGCTTGCCCGCGGGAGCCAAGAATGGCAGCGAGTCTAAACGCTCGCCGCAGATCCGGCTTTCCCGTTCTCCGCGTGATATCGATCCTGCTGCTCGTGGCCGCCAGCGCATTGCTCGTTTATGAGTTGGTCGCCTTCAGCCAGCGCGAGCAGCAGCTTCCAGAGGGCGTCAGCGTCGCTGGTATAAACGTTGGCGGCTTAAGCGAGCGCGACGCTGTAGCTCGCTGGGAAAGAGCCTACGCCGAACCGATCATCATGCTCTACAGCGACGGTGCCGCCGATCACCCGATTCAACTTCACCCGGATCAAGTGGGCTGGCGCATCAGCAGCGAACCGATGCTGGCGGCGGCTTTGGCTTCTGGCGAACAAGGCGGCGGGTTCTGGCGCCGCTTTATCGATTTCCTCTTAGGCGTCGAACAAACTGTCGCGGGCGATATTGCCCTGGTCGCCGATTATCAAGAGAATGCGCTCGAAGCCACCATGAGAGATATCGCCCGGCGCTACGACAAGCCCCCTGGCAAAGCGGTCTATGATCTTCAGACGCTGATGGTCCACGCTGGCGCCAGCGGCTACGCGCTTGATTTGAATGCCGCCATGTCCGCCGTCGATCATGCCTTGCGCTCCGCCAACGAGCGAACAGTCGCCCTGCCGGTTTCATCCGAGGGCAACGAAAGCCCGGAATTGGGCGCGCTGCGCGATCTCATTATTGATTATCTTGATAGCGAGGGCTTCATATACGACGGTCTAGGCACGGTCGCTTCAGTTTATATTCAAGACCTCTTGACCGGCGCCGAGATTAACATTCTTGGCGATGTCGCATTCTCCGGCGCGAGCACCGTCAAACTACCCATCATGCTGGATTACTTCCGCTTCCTGCCTTTGGCGCCGACCGCCGACGAAGCCTGGCTAATGGCGAATTCCATGCTCTGCAGCAACAACGCGTCATCCAATTTGATCATGGAGATCATTGGCCGCGGCGATATTTTCACTGGAATCAGAAGCGTTACTGAAACGATTCGGGCGGCCGGGCTCGGCAACACCTATATCTCCGCCCCGTTTTATCTTGGGGTCGAGGGGCAGCAACTCGGCTCAATCCAGGCGCCGCCCACATCGCCGAATCCAACCTTTGACACTGAACCGGACCCTTTCAATCAGACGACGGCTGAAGACATTGGAACGCTGTTTAGCCTGATTTACGATTGCGCCGAATTCAATTCCGGATTGACCTTCGCCTTGCCGCCTGGCCAGATCGCCCAGCAAGAATGCCGCCAAGTCCTTGAGGTCGCCAGCGCCAATGATCTCGAACGGCTGCTTCAAGGCGGCATCCCGTCTTATGCCCGCATCGCGCATAAGAACGGCTGGATTTTTGATACCGTCGGCGATGCCGGCGTAGTCTACTCGCCCAATGGCCGCCATTACGTTATCTCTGTCTTTCTCTGGGAACGGGCAGAGTTTCAGGATTACGAAAAGCTCTGGCCCCTAATGGAGGAGATTTCACGAGCGACCTGGAATTTCTTCAACCCAGAAGATGCGCTGCTGCAACCGCGTACAGATCTGCCCCCGACCGCGCTGGAGTGCGAGGGAAATTACCTGCCACCGGGTCCCGGCGATGTAAATCTCGACGACATCAACAGCTGGAAGCGGAATTGAGCGTAGGCCAGGTCACAGGCTTTTGGCGCCGCATCGCCATAAGGGATTCCGCAACGGTCAATAGCTCCCCACCGCTTCCGCTTGCGATTCATAAATGCGGAACAACTCATCCAATCCAGACATTTCCAACGCTTCGCGCACGCGATCAGACGGCTGCGCCAGGCGCAAATCCCCGTTAGCGCGTCGGACCCGTTTCAGCGCGCTCAACATCTCCCATAATCCGTCCTGTCCCATGCTCTCCACGCGCTGCAAATCGAGCACGAGCTTGCGTCCGCCGGCGTCGATCTCATACGAAAGAAAAGACCCGAGCTGCTCGGCGCTAACACTGTCCACGCGACCGCCGGCCTCAATGACCAAGATACTGCCGCGGCTGGAACGCTCTATCCGCATCCGCATACTCCCTTTCGCGCAGCCATGATACAATGACGCGTATTCCTGCGCCGGCTACATCGCAAATGGCGCGCAAGCGCAACAATCAAGGCGCATCTTGTCGGTGACGAGTCAAACATGGACTGGAATTACACCGGGCTAATCAGCATCATCGTGATGTTTCTTTTCATCATGATTCAACGCACCAATCCGAAACGGCGACGTCTGTCTTTCGCGTTCGTCGTTCTCTGCCTGCTTGTCATTCGGCATTACACGACGCTCAAGAATGATTTTCATGAGGAAACGCTAATCGCATTCATCCTTGGCGTGGTGTTGAGCGGCGTATTCTGGCTGCTAATCGGCCGCTACAATCCGGTCGCAAGTGATGACGAAATCCGGGTCATGGGCATGGACGATTGAAAGCGCTGGGCGCATCAACCCACAAAGTTGATTGGGATGACATCAGCGCCCTGGAGCATTGCAACACTAATGCGCGCCGCCACAACTTCCGACAGCTGGCGGAATGCGCGCCCCGCTTCCGATTTGCCGCTATGAATTGCGACCGGCCGGCCATAATCACCGCCTTCGCGCACATTGGCGGACAAAGGAATCCGGCCCAAGAAGGGAAAGCCTCGGCTCTCGGCGAACTTTTCGCCACCGCCGCTGCCGAAAAAAGCGCCCGACATATTTTCGACGACACCGAGGACCGGGACTTGCAACTGCTCAAACATAGCGGCCGCGCGAATCGCATCAGAAACGGCGACATTCTGCGGCTGCGTGACGATGACGCTGCCAGTGAGCGGGAATGATTGCGCCAGCGACAAAGGCGCATCGCCCGTGCCCGGCGGCAGATCGACAATCATGTAATCGAGGCGTCCCCACTCCACATCGGTGAAGAATTGCCTTATCGCGCTGTGCAGCATCGGTCCGCGCATAATCATCGGCTTGTCCGGCGTCGTTAAGAATCCGGTGCTGATTAGCCTGACGCCATAAACATCAAGCGGCTGCATTTTGTCATTGACCACTTTGGGGCGGCCACTGCCCAGACCGAACATTTGCGGGATATTGGGATTGAGAATGTCGGCATCGATTAGACCGACGCTGGCGCCAGCCTCAGCCAAGCAAACTGCCAGATTGGTCGCCACCGTGCTCTTGCCTACCCCGCCCTTGCCGCTGGCGATCGCCACGATGCTATTCATCGGCACATCGAGCCGGCCGTGAATGCGGCGGTCGGTCGGCACTTGCGCGTCCCAGTTGATTCGGATCGCCTCAACACCTGCGACTTTGCCAACCAGCGCGTCTTCGCATCGTTCGATGAAGACATCCTTTAGGGGGCAAGCGGGGGTCGTCAACACGATAGTGAATTCGGCGACCCGGTCAGCTACCTTTAGATCTCGCACCATGTCGAGCGAGACGATATCGCGATTGAGCTCTGGCTCGATGACCTTGCCCAGCGCCGCCATCACTTGCTCGTTGATGCTGCTCATGCCTTGCCTCGATCCACTCCAGCGAGAATAACACCAATATATCACTTATTAGAGAATTGGGTAGCGGACATGGGATGTCTGTACGATCGGCTGATATTGCGGGGAGTGGTGAATTTCATTGATAACGCGACAAACCCCCATCCCCCGGCCCCTTGCCCCCACAAGGAGGGAAGGGGAGTTTTTCAAGGAATAACGGGCTTTTGAAGTCCCTCCCTCATTTTGGGGGAGGGATATAGGGTGGGGGAAACGAGGGATATATCAACACATTCACCACACCCTTTGCGTGCCGCTTGTTGCATCCCGCAAGTCAGTGGTATCATGGCTGCAAATAGAGCCTAAGCGGAGTCGCTTCGTAGGCAAAGATTGACGCCATGCAAGCCAATCAAGAATTGCAACCCACAGCCATGTCGGAACCAGCGCAAGATACCAACATTAGCGTCAAGAAAGCCTTGCAGGACAATCTGACGCTTTTTGTACAGTTGATCGGGCTGGGCGTGGCGCTCTGGGGACCGCTGATCGTGATAATGATATGGATGTCGGGCAATTTCACTGACATTCGTTCAGACATCGCTAATTTGGACAGCAAGCTAACGGGACAGATTCAAGAACTGGACACGCGGCTGACTGGTCAGATTCAGGAATTGGACACGCGGCTGACTGGTCAGATTCAGGTATTGGACACGCGGCTGAGCAATCATATTCAAGCGCTCGACAACAAAATCAATGCCATTGGCGATATGACGGTCATCGCGTTTACGGACGGCGAAATAAGCAGTGACGAACTCGTCGCCGTCTGGGAGCGAGCGAGCGCGCCTTAGCGTCTCAAATTGCGATACTGAGGGAAACCGCAGATCCTGAATGCGCGCAATTAACCGCGCTTGGCGGCTCGTTTGGCTTTGCGCTCCAGAGCCTTGCGCCGGCGCTCTTCACGCTTGGCGTCGTCTTCCGACCAGGGTGTGGCGCCTTCGGCCGCGGGCGCCGATGCGGCAGGCGCCTCCGCCTCGGCTGGCGCCGCAACCGCCGCCGGCGCTTCCGCTGCTGGCGCGCTGCTAGAGCTTCGAGCGCTGGCCGCGCCGCGCCGCGCTTCCTTCGCCGCGTCCTTGTGCTCCCAAGTGCCGCGCGCGAGCATCTCTTCGTAGGCGCGCGTCGGCGCGATGCCGCGCCAATATGAGTTGGGCTTGGACAAGCGCTCTTTATCATGGATGTGATGCGTCGTGCGGTCGTAGCTCGCCAACTCGTAATCATGGTCCATTTTGATCGCGTCAAAGGGGCAATACTCGGCGCAGTATCCGCAGTTCATGCAGATATCTATGTCGATGAAAAAGGCTTCGGGTTCGGGAACCGGACGCCCGGTGTTGGGGTCGTTGCCGCGCACGATCCAGATGCACTGTGGCGGGCAAACTTTGGCGCAGATGCCGCAACTGGTGCACCAATCTTTCCCGGCTCGCGTCGGATGATCCTCGTCTTCCACGATGAGAAAGGGCACAAAGCGGAAACGTTCTGGCACCGCCACCTTTTCATCAGGATACTGAACAGTTATCACACCCTTCGTCTTCGTTCCCTGCCGGATGCCAAAATTGTCGGTCGAATGATGATATTTGCGGAAGCCATAACGAATATCGTCGACATAGGAGTCAACAAAATGTCGCAAGGTCAGCAGCAAGCCCTTTGCCAAACCCGTTCCGTACATGCCGTCTCCTCAATAGACTCCGTATCGCCGCATTCGCCTAGCGATCAGCTAGCGGTCCGTCTCGCCCAAGACAATATCGATGCTGCCGAGAATGCCGACGATATCCGCTACTTTGTATCCGCGGCTCATGATGCCCATGGGCGTCAAATTAATGAAACTAGGGGCGCGCACATGATAACGCCAGGGATTGGATGAGCCGCCCCGGCCGCCAGCGGATACAACATAATAGCCCAGCTCGCCCTTGCCGTTTTCCACGCGACCGTAAGCCTCGCCATGTGGGACGCGCGGCGCATAGGCGCCCGGCTTGCCGTCCGCCCAAATCGATTCGCCCGCGGTCGCTTCAAGGCGCGGGAGGATCTGCTTCAAGATGCGCACGCTCTCGCGCAATTCTGACACGCGCACCCGATAACGCGCGTACATATCGCCTTCGTTCTCGACCGCGACATCAAAGTCCAGCTCGGGATAAATACTGTAAGGATCGGCGCGCCTTATGTCATAGTCCACGCCACTGCCGCGCAGCAGCGGACCGGCGGCACTGTAATTGATCGCGTCCTCGCGCGTCAAGACGCCAACGCCCACCGAACGCTCGATCAGGATTTCGTTCTGCGTCAGCAGCCGTTCCAGGTCGTCAATCGTGCGCGGGATGCGCTCGTTGATCATCTCGGTCAGAAACTGCATTGTATTGTAATCGCGCACGCGATCATTAGCCAAGTTGCTGACGCTTTTGAGCCGCTCTGGCAAATCGCCGAACAAACCGCCAAAGCGCATGTAATTGCACATCATGCGGCTGCCAGCCACCGCTTCAAAGAAATCAAGAATGCGCTCACGCTCTTGCACGAAATAAAGCACCGGCGTAAAGAAGGCGCCGATGTCATTCAGCCAGAACCCAATCGCCCATAGGTGATTCACGATGCGGCTGAGTTCAACCATCATGACGCGCAGCGCTTCGCAGCGGTAGGTCGGCGGATTGTATTTGCGGCCCAGGCTCATCAACTGCTCGACCGCCAACACATAGCCGTGATTGTTGCCCATGCTGGAGATGTAATCCAGGCGATCGGTGAAGGGAATATTGTGAAGATATGTATTGCGCTCGCCGATTTTCTCGTGATTGCGATGCAAATAACCCATCACCGGCTCTAACGAGGTTACGGTCTCCCCATCCACAGTCAGCACCATGCGGAAGACGCCATGCGTGCTGGGATGATGCGGGCCCATGTTGACAACCAGCTCGTCCGTCTCGAAGCCGTCCTTGTCCATGATGCGCTCGACATCCACACCCAAACCGAGCGACTGATATACCGCCGCCTCGGAGGTATCCATCAGGCGGCCGAGATCAATATCCGGCGGATAGGTTACATTCTTGCCAAAGACGTTTTTCTCTTCGGCGCGATGTACATGACCACCGGGCCATCGACTGTCAAAGGGCTTCTGCTCTTCTTCGTAATAGGCTTCGCGCCAATCTTTGCGCAAGGGATGGCCCTGAAACCCTTCCCACATCAGAATCCGCTTGAGATTGGGATGACCGGGGAAACGAATCCCCATAAGATCCCAAGCCTCCCTTTCCTGGAAATCGGAACCGCGCCAAATTGACACCAGCGACGGGATCACGGCATTGTCACGATCGGTCCGCGCTTTGAATACCAGCGCTCCACCGCCAGTGGTGCGATATGCGTGATAAACCATTTCCAGGTGATCGCCTTCGCCCAAGTAATCAACGGCGGTCGCGCTCGACAGATAATCGAACCCCAAGTCGTCGCGAATGACGCGCGCTATATCGACCAAGCGCTTGCTATCGACGATGATGCCGCCATAGCCTTCGCGCTCATCCAACTGGACTTCGTCGGCGTACTCCGAATTCAAGTGAGTGATTGCGTCTTCAACGCTAATCGCGTCGAGCTGTCTCTCAGGCGCCAATGCCGCTTGATCCATGAAGGCTTATTCCTCTTCCGCCACCGCAGCGCGGCGCGTCGCCCGCAGCGCCTTGCGCGCCAATGCTCGCAGGCGTCGCTTTTCGCGTATTTCTTCGGCTTCCGCCCAGGGCGCGGCGCCGGTGGGCAAGACGAAACTCAGGGCGTTCTCATTGATGGGCGCCGCGTCCGCTTCCGCGGTCGTATCAACTGTGACCTTAGCGGCTACTAATGGCGTCGCCGCTGGCAACTCCCGAGAGCCTATGCTCGGCGCATCAACCGCGGCCGCTTCCGCCTGCCGCCGAATCATATCCATCTGGCGTGGATCAATAATGTCGGGACCCAAGACCGGCACCGGTGTCGGCTCCGCTGTTGATACGCCGTACCAAGGCACATCGTCGCCGTTGGCGATGCTCTGGCCATCAATCTTGCGCTGCAAGGCGATCATGCCATAGAGCAGCGCTTGTGGCGTCGGCGGGCAACCAGGCACGTAAACATCGACCGGCAAATATTTGTCCATGCCAGAGACGACATTGTATCCCTCTTTGAATGGACCGCCGCCGCTCGCGCAAGCGCCCATCGCCAGCACATACTTTGGCTCCGGCATTTGGTTATACAAGCGCACTATCGGCACGACCATTTTCTTGGTAACCGTTCCCGAGACGATCATCAAATCCGCCTGACGCGGCGTCGCCCGCATCACTTCGAAACCGAAGCGCGAGAAATCGAAACGCGAGGCGGCGGTGGCGATCATCTCAATCGCGCAGCAAGCCAAACCGAAAAGCATCGGCCACATGGAATTGCGCCGCCCCCAGTTATAAAGCTGGCTGAGGCTGGTAATGGCGATGTTATTCTCCAACTCAGCCGGAACGGGAAACTCGCTTTGATTCAACTCTTGTAGGTTCATGTCGCTCTAAGCGCCGATCTCCTCATACCAGTCGCGAAGAATCTCTTTGAGTATAGCATCATTGACCAACTCCGGATCATCAGCGAAAGCGGGCAAACTCGAAATTAGACCGCCTAATTCATCCAGACCAACGTTGTCCAAGTTAATATCCGGATAGGCTGTCATCAACGCCAAAACAATCTCGTAGGTGGCGTCCCAATACAGTGAATGCCCCATCATGGATAACGCATGATTTCACTGACCGAGTTAACTTCTTTGCCTATCAAAGTTCTCGTTTACGTTGCGCCAACAGATTAACCAACACTCGATCCCAACATGCGCCAGGTTAAACCGCAACGATGTAAGTATAGGTTCGCGCCAAGAGATTGTCAAGAATTTCACAAAGTCGATTGCGTCCGCTTTATTCCACCTGGAGCGCCGTCGCGCCGGCCATGTCCACCTTGGTATGGCGCGCGCTGCTGTTCATCTCGGCTTGACGGTAGACCCGATTCATTTCCGCCGCGACAGTCTCGGCGGTCCGCGTGGAATCGCACAAAGCGCAAAGCGTCGGACCCGCGCCGCCGATGTAAACGGCAATGGCGCCCGCCCGCTTTGCCGCAGTTCGGACTTCCCTCAAGTATGGAACCAAACAAGCGCGAGCCGGCTCAACCACCTTGTCGCCCTCCATAGCGGCGCCCAATGCTTCCAGGTCGCCCCGATGCAGCGCGTCAACCAATTGAGCGACCTTGCCCGTCTGATGAATCATTTGTTTGAGCGATACATCCACGGGCAGAATCGCGCGCGCCTCGTTGGTCGGCACCGGATAATCTGGCGTGACCAATGCAAGGTGGAATCGCTCCGGCGCCGGCAAGGCGCGGATGGCGTCGACGGTGATGCCGGCGACCAGTACAATGCCGCCCAGCAGGCATGGCGCGACGTTGTCCGCATGGTAGCCGCTGACGAGCGCCTCCCCCTCTAGGCAAAAGGGCAATAATTCCTCACGCTTGAAAACATCGCCCGCCAAGGCATTAAGCGCCATTACCGCCGCAACAGCGCTGGCGGCGCTGCTCCCCAGCCCGCTGGAAAGCGGCAAACCTTTGACGAGCTTGATCTTGAGCCCGCGTTTCTCGCCGATGTGATCCAGATAGGCGCGCGCCGCAACCGACGCGACATTTCGCTCCGGCTCGCGCGGGAGCTGACCGCCATCGCCCTGAATGTCTGTGATGACAATCTCCGGCGAATCATGGAATTCGACAATGGCGCGATCACCTATGCCTTGCAGCGCCAGCCCAAGGATGTCAAAGCCAACGCCCAGATTGGCGACGGTCGCCGGGGCGAAGGCTTCTGCTCTGGAAAATGCCATCGAGGGTGGGTATCCTTGCCGCGAACGCGCCGGCGCGAGGTGGAGATTATGCCCAGCAGTCTACAATGTATCGATTGCGCGCAACAATACCCAATTCAGCGCCAGATTTATGCCTGCGAATCCTGCGGCGGCTTACTGGATGTCCGGCATGATATTGACAGGCCGCGCGCCGATATCAGCGCCGCCCTATTTGACGAGCGGCTCGGCGCCCTGGACGCCCCATACAACAGTGGCGTTTGGCGGTTTAAGGAGCTCATATATCCTGGCATTGACGACAGCTCAATAGTCAGCCGGATGGAAGGCAATACAAATCTCTATGAACTGCCACGAGTCGCGGCTTATGCTGGCATCGACTCGCTCTTCCTGAAGCACGAAGGCGAAAACCCCACCGGTTCATTCAAAGATCGCGGCATGACAACGGGCGTCACGCAAGCGCGCATACTAGGGATGACGCGCGTCGCCTGCGCTTCCACCGGCAATACCTCGGCATCAATGGCATCTTACGCCGCGCGCGCCGGCATGCAGGGGATCATATTCTTGCAAAACCAGCAAATTGCGCTGGGCAAGCTGGCGCAAGGCATCGCTTTCGGCGCAACCTGTCTGCAAATCGATGCCGATTTCGATCGAAACATGGAACTCGCGCGCCTCATTTCAGAAAAGCTCGGCATCTATTTGCTCAATTCGATCAATCCCTTTCGCCTCGAAGGCCAGAAGTCCATCATGTTTGAAGCGCTGCAGCAGCTTCGCTGGCAGACGCCGGATTGGATCGTCGTGCCCGGCGGCAATCTGGGCAACAGCTCCGCTTTTGGCAAGGGTTTGCTGGAAATGCTCCAGGTCGGTTTGATCGATCGCTTGCCCCGATTGGCCATTATCCAGGCGGAAGGCGCCAATCCCTTGTATCGCCATTTTCGCGGCGGATTCCGCCAGTTTGAAGCGGTCAAAGCCGAGACAATCGCCAGCGCCATCAAGATCGGCAACCCAGTCAATTTACAGAAGGCGATCCGCGCGCTGGAGTGGACCAGCGGACTTGTCGAAGAGGTTAGCGATCAACAGATTATGGACGCCAAAGCGGTCGTTGATGGCGTCGGCATCGGCTGCGAGCCGGCCTCGGCCTGCTCAGTCGCTGGAACCAAGAAGCTCGTCGAGCGCGGCTTAATCAAGCGCGGCGACACCGTGCTTGGCGTTTTAACGGGCCATGTACTCAAAGACCCGGAAGCGACCATCGGCTATCATGCGGGCAAGCTGCCCCGGCTGCAACCGCGCTACGCCAATAAAATGCTGCAAGTCGATGACAACCTGGACGAAATTATCCGCGTCTTGGGCGAGAGGGCGCCGTAGGCTCGCGCCTCCCCTACACTTGACGGGCCGCGGACTGCGCTGGCACCTGGTTCAGCGACGCGTCCAAATCGCTGATGATATCGTCGGCGTCTTCAATGCCTAATGCGAAGCGCGCCAAATTATCCTTGATGCCGATTGCCCCTCGCTCTTCGCTGCTCAGGTCATAATAACTGAAGTATGCCGGCTGCTCGATCAGACTCTCGGCGCCGCCCAGGCTGGGCGCGATGTATGGTATGCGCAGACGGTCGATAAAGTCGCTGGTCGCCTTGATATCCCCCGCCACTTCAAAACTGACGACGCCGCCGAAGCCGCTCATCTGGGCTTTGGCGATAGCATAATCCGGATGCGACTCCAAGCCCGGATAATAGACGCGATCGATCTTGGGGTGGTTCTCGAGAAATTGCGCAACCTTCAGTGCGGATTCGTTTTGATGCCGCACGCGCACTGCCAGCGTCTTGAGACCGCGCTCAACGAGGAAAGCCTGATGCGGGTCAATCACGTTTCCAAATATGCCGCGAGCGTCCTTCAGCGCCTTGATGCGCCCAGCCTCGCCCGCGATCACGCCCGCCAACACATCATTGTGACCGCCGAAATACTTGGTCGCGCTATGCATGACGAAATCAATGCCAAACTCCAGCGGTCTCAGATTCACCGGCGTGGCAAAGGTTGTATCCAGCAATGTCATTGCTCGATGCGCCTTGCCCAGCTCAGCCAAATGCCGTAAGTCGGCCACGCGCAAGTATGGATTTGTCGGCGTTTCCGTGAAGATGAAGCGCGTCTTTCGCGGCACGATGGCTGCTTCCAGCGCTCGGCTGTCTCCCATAGGCACGATGCTGGTGTCGATGCCAAACTTCTTCAGCGTTGTTTCACAGAACTGACGCGTCCGGCGATAACAGTCGTCAGTCATGACGATATGCGTCCCGGGCCGCAGCACGGTTAAGAACAAGGAAGTCGCCGCGGACATGCCCGACGGATAAACGACTGCGTCCTCCGCGCCTTCGAGATTGGCGATCCGCCGCTCCAGCGACCACACCGACGGATTGCCATAGCGGGCGTATTCCTCGCGGTCGAGCTCGCCGCCGTAAACTTTCTTGTCCAAAAACTCAATGACCGCGGCGGTATCGCGGAAAGTATATGTCGCCGTCTGTACGATGGGGGTCGTCATCGCATGAAACCCCTTGTCCCGCTCGGCGCCGCCATGCACAGCGCGCGTGCTTGCGCCCTTTCCCAATTCATCCTGCTTGCTCGTTGATGCTTTCATCGTCTGATCCTTGCAATACAAAAAGCCCAAACCAAAGCGAATACGCCAGTTTGGGCTTCCGTGACTTTCAAACAAAAGTGACTGAGGCACAGTCAACGGAATAACCTGCCCGCATCCGTCAAGCACGCTTGCCGGGCGGCGACCAGGCGTTTACCCTCATCTTCCAGAATTATCTGCCGAACTTAGCACCTTCCCATTGCCAATTGGGGGTTGCTGTGGCTTCACCGAGTCGGTCTCTCCGCCACCTCTGGATAAGCGTAAACTTACTCTTCAATTGTTAAGTGCCGCTTACTCTAACACAGTCGTGAACTGAATGCAAATGCGGGAGAATTTGTTATCACTGACGACGTATCTATGCTATTCTATTGTCTGAGTTGCACAGAATGTCAAAGGTGCGCGAGCTTATGGCTGTTGGTACAGCGCTTCGAGTTCACGGTGGCACGCCGCTCTTCGGTGAAATCTCGGTTCAGCGAGCTAAGAATTCCATCCTGGCGATGATCGCCGCGTCAATTGTGGTTGAGCATGGCGAAACGGTTTTGCATGATGTGCCCGAGATTGAAGATGTCCAGCGCGCATTTGAGCTTTTGAGAGCGGTGGGCGCCCGGGTAGAGCACGACAGATTGAACCGTTCGGTGCGAATTGACGCGTCAAATATCTCTAGCGGCCGGATGCCTGAAGATATCGCTTCCCAGTTCCGTGGCTCGGTCTTGTTTCTGGCGCCGCTGCAGATCCGCCTGGGTTATGTCGAATTGCCAGGGGTTGGCGGCTGCGACATTGGCACGCGCAAGATCGACTTTCACCATCGCGGATTCGCTCGCTTGGGCGCGAATGTCCAGTATTCCGATGATGGATCGACGATAATCGATCTCGAAGGCGCCCGTTTCCGTGGAACGCTGCTCTATTTGGATTTGCCCAGCCACACCGGAACCGAAAACCTCATGCTGGCCGCCGCCATGGCTGAAGGACAGACGATCCTTGAGAACGCGTCGGTTGAACCCGAGGTCTGGGACTTCGGCAACTTCCTCAACGCCATGGGCGCCGATATTCGCGGTCTGGGAACCAACACCTTGTTCATCAACGGTGTGAGCAGGCTTCACGCGATTGAATATACGCCGATGCCCGACCGTATAGTGACCGGCACCATCATGATCGCGGCCGCCATCGCTGGCGGCGATATTACCATCCATGATACCGAGCCGTCCCACATGCGCATTGTTATCGCCAAGCTTGAACAGATGGGGGTCGAGATCAGCATTGAGGGAAAGTCCATTCGCATCAGGCGCTCTCGCTATAACGCTCTCAATCCGATCAATATCCAGACACATCCCTACCCCGGCTTCCCCACCGATTTGCAGCCTTGTATGGCAGCGCTCTCGACTCTGGCTCAGGGCACCAGTTACATTCGCGAACGCATATTCGACAATCGCTACGGCTATGTAAACGCGCTGCTGCGGATGGGCGCCGACATCTTAATCAGTCAGAGCAACGTCTGTATCATCAATGGGGTGAACCATTTACGGCCCGCGCGCATCTCGGCTGTAAATCTCCGGTCCGGCGCAACCGTGCTGCTGGCGGCGCTGGCGGCGGAAGGCGAGAGCTTCATAAACAATGTATACCAAATCGATCGTGGCTACGAAGCCATTGAAGACAAGCTCACGCAACTCGGCGCCGATGTGACGCGCGTGCAGACTGCGTTCAGCCCTCGACCCGCCCTATAGCGCCCAGGCGGAAGACCTCCTGCTGCGGCTCACTAATGGATTTTCACAGTCTTCTTTTGACCGCGGCGGCGAATTCAGTTGTTGAGACAGCATTTTCGCCGGCGCTGGCGATATCCGCGGTGCGCAAGCCAGCCGCGAGCGTCGCGTCAACTGCCGACTCAATGGCGCTCGCTTCCGCCGCCAATTGCAGGCTGTAGCGCAAAAGCATGGCGGCGCTGAGGAACATGCCGATGGGGTTCGCTAATCCCTGCCCGGCTATATCTGGCGCCGAGCCGTGGACCGGTTCGTATAAGCCGAAGCTATCCGCCCGCAGTGACGCCGATGGCAGCATGCCGAGGCTGCCCGCCAATACAGAAGCCTCATCGCTAAGGATGTCGCCGAACATATTGCCGGCGACGATCACGTCAAAGCTGCCGGGGCGCGTCAGCAAGTGCATGGTCGCCGCATCCACCAGCAGGTGCTCCAGCTCCACATCTTCGTACTCCTCGTGGACTTCGACAACCGTGCGCCGCCATAGACGCATCGACGCCAACACATTCGCCTTATCCACCGAGCAGAGCTTCTTGCGCCGCCCTTGCGCCGCGCGAAAGGCGACGTTCGCCACCTGCTCCACCTCATCGCGGCTGTAACGCATCGTATCATGCGACTCGGCGCCATCGCCCTGCTCTTGGCGCGCGCCAAAATAAATGCCGCTGACGAGCTCGCGAACAAACAAAATATCGACATCCTGCAGCAGCTCGGCCCGTAGGGGCGCGTGCTCAACCAGCGCGGGATACGTCTTGACCGGACGCAGGTTGGCGAAGAGCCCAAAATGCTGGCGAAGTTGCAGCAAGCCCCGCTCCGGTTGCACACTGGCCGTCGGATCGGACCACTTGGGTCCGCCGACTGCGCCCAGCAGAATGGCGTCGGCCGATTCGCAGATGGCGACCGTCTCCGCCGGCAAAGGATCGCCGCATTCGTCAATCGCGATGCCGCCAATGATTCCCTCGACGAATGTGAACTCATGACCATATTTCCGCGCGATATGAGCCAAAAGGTCGGTTGCTTGGCCGATAACTTCCGGTCCGATGCCGTCGCCGGGCAATACTGCGATTGTCGCTTTCATAGATGATCTACTCCGCATTAAATATACCAAGCCTGCCCTTAGCAAGCCGCCAAGAAAACCTTGCAATCCGCTGCTACTCGCTAGGGGCTTGCGCTGATTCTGTCGCTAGGATTTCGGCGACTGACAGACCGTATTCGACGCTATCGACCAGCGCCAGCCAGCTCGCGCAGATGATATCAGTTCCGGCGCCCACCGTGCTCCAGCGTTCATTGCCATTGTAAGAGTCAATCAGCACGCGGGTCACCGCGCCAGTCGCCTTTTCGCCATCGAGGATGCGCACTTTGTAATCGACCAGTTGAATATCGCGCAAAGCCGGATACTGCGGCAACAGCGCCTTTCGCAGCGCCAAGTCCAGCGCATTCACCGGTCCGTTGCCCTCAGCGGCGGTATGCACGACATCGCCATCCACATCCAGCTTCACCATCGCTTCGGCGAGCTGACCGCGGCCCCGCCGGTCCTCAACGATAACGGTGAAATCAAGCAGGCGGAACAGCGGCGCATAATCGGGGGCGGCGCGGCGCAAACGAACAGCCACCGACGCCTCCGCGCCTTCAAATGCGAAGCCCGCGTTTTCTAATTCCTTGATGTCATTCAAGACTTGAACCGCTTCACTGTTCGAGACATCCATACCCAATTCATCAGCTTTGCTGAGTAAATTCCCGCGCCCGGCTAAATCAGACACCAGAACGCGCGTCTCGTTGCCGACTTCGCCCGGCTCGATATGTTGGTAGCTATCCACATTCCGCCGTATCGCCGCTACGTGAATGCCGCCTTTGTGGGCGAAGGCGCTCTTGCCGACATAGGGCATATGCGTGTCCGGCGCCAAATTCGCGATCTCCGCCACCGCGCGCGAAAGATGAGTCAGCGCCGCCAGATTCCCGTCTTCAGCCAGGCAGGGGGTGGCCATCTTGATGATGAGATCGGGAATGACGCTGCAAAGATTGGCGTTGCCGCATCGTTCGCCGTAGCCATTGATTGTGCCCTGCAAATGCGCCGCGCCCGCTCGCACCGCCGCGAGCGAATTGGCGACCGCCACTTCGCTGTCATTGTGCGTATGAATGCCGAACTGCGCATCGGGAAACAGCTCGCGCGCCTTGTAAACAAACTCCGCCACTTCCCAGGGCATCGAACCGCCATTGGTATCGCAGAGAACGATGACATCCGCGCCGCCTGCGGCCGCCGCCGCCAGCGTATCGAAGCCGTATTCCATATCCAGCTTGGCGCCGTCGAAGAAATGCTCAGCATCGTAGATGACTTCTTTGCCCAATGCCTTCAGATAAGCCAGGCTGTCTTCAATCATTCTGAGGTTTTCAGCCGGCGTCGTCTGCAAAATATCGGTGACGTGCAGCATCGACGTCTTGCCTACTACGGTAACAACCGGCGTATTCGCCTCAACAAGCGCGCGGATATTGCTGTCAGCCGCCGGGCTGATGCCCTTACGTCGAGTGGAACCGAAAGCCGCAATCTTCGAATGCCGCAGATTCATTTCGCGCGCTTGTTCAAAATAGGTCGCGTCTTTGGGGTTCGAGCCGGGCCAACCGCCTTCGATGTAATCTACGCCCAAGGCATCCAGCAAACTGGTAATTCGCAGCTTATCCGCAACCGAGAAGGATATCCCCTCCCGCTGGCTGCCGTCGCGCAAGGTGGTGTCGTAGATCGCGACTCTCGGCTTCAAGTCTGTGCTCCCTCGCCAGATTGGCGGATTCGTTGCGCCCGCCTATGCGGTCGTGGCGACTCGCTGGGGATTGCGCGCTTCAAAAGCCTGAACTTCTTCGTCCAGCGCCAGCAGGTAGCCCAACTGGTCCACGCCATTCAGCAAACAGTATTTGGAAAACTCATCCAGCGGAAAATTGATCGCGCGTCCATCGGGCAATGTCAAAGTTTGCGCCTCGACATCGACGCTTACCGCTGTGCTCGGGTCTTCTTCCGCCAGGCTGAATAGCTGCTGCTGCGTATCGGCGTCCACAATGATGGGCAGCAAGCCGTTCTTCAGCGCATTGTTGTTGAATATATCGGCGAAGTCGGTGCTGATGACCGCCTTAAAACCCGCTCCCATCAGCGCCCAAGGCGCATGCTCGCGCGAGCTGCCGCAGCCGAAGTTGTCGCCGGCCACCAGCACCGACGCCTCCTGATAAACCGGATCGTTCAGAATAAATTCGGGATTGGGCGTCTCGCCATCTTCCAGATAGCGCCAATCGCAGAAAGCAGCTTTGCCCAAACCTTCCTTGTTAGTCACTTTCAGGAAGCGCGCCGGTATGATCTGATCGGTATCGATGTCGTTCACTGGTATGGCGACGATGCTGCCCTGGATATGCGTCAGTTTCTCCACAACGTTTTCCCCCCTAATTCGCCGCCATCATCGTGCGCGGATCGGTCACCACGCCGGCGATCGCCGACGCGGCCGCGGTCAATGGGCTGGCCAGGAAACTGCGCCCGCCTTTGCCCTGCCGCCCCTCAAAGTTGCGATTGCTGGTTGAGACGGCGTATTGACCCGGCTGCAATTGGTCGCCATTCATGGCAATGCACATGGAGCAGCCCGCCTCGCGCCATTCCGCGCCCGCCGCGCGAAAGATCTCGTCCAGTCCTTCGCTCTCCGCCTGCCGCTTGACTTGCTGCGAGCCCGGCACCACCATCATGCGCACACTATCCGCGACCTTGCGCCCCTTCACGAAGTCGGCCGCCAGCCGCAGATCCGAGATCCGAGAATTGGTGCAGCTGCCGATGAAGACGACATCAATCGCTTTCCCCAGCAGCTTTTGCCCCGGCGCCAGATCCATATAATTCAGCGCCTTGTCCAGCGCGATCTTCTTGTTGTAATCGCTTTCGTCCTCTGGCTTGGGCACGGTCGCGGCAATTGGCATGCCCATACCGGGATTGGTGCCATACGTGATCATCGGCGTCAACTCGTCTGCGCGAAGCGTGATTTCGGCGTCGTAACTCGCGCCATCGTCCGTCGGGAGTTGGCGCCACTTGGAAAGCGCCGCGTCCCAGCCGGCGCCACGCGGGGCATGTTCGCGCCCGCTGATATAGTCGAATGTCGTGTCGTCCGGCGCAACCATACCAGCGCGCGCCCCGCCTTCAATCGACATATTGCAGACCGTCATCCGCCCTTCCATGCTCAACTTGCGAATCGCCTCGCCGCGGTATTCAAAGACGTAACCGGTGCCGCCGCCGATGCCGATTTTGGCGATGATCGCCAGGATGATATCCTTCGCCGTCACGCCATCACCGAGCGCGCCCTCGACATTGACCGCCATCGTCTTGGGTTTGTTCTGCAGCAGCGTCTGCGTCGCCAGCACATGGCCGACTTCGCTCGTGCCGATGCCGAAAGCCAGCGCGCCGAATGCGCCGTGCGTGCTCGTATGGCTGTCGCCGCAAACAATCGTCATGCCGGGTTGCGTCAATCCCTTCTCCGGTCCGATGACATGCACGATGCCTTGATGCTCATCGCCAAGCGCGTACATCGGGATGCCGAAGTCGCTGCAATTCTTGGTGAAGACATCGAGCTGCTTCGCCGCCATCGCATCGGCGACCGGTATGATGCCCAGCTCGTTGCGAGGCGTTGTCGGCGTGCTGTGATCCATCGTGCCAATCGTCTGATCAGGACGCCGCACCGATAGCCCGCGCTCGCGCAGCATCGAGAAAGCTTGCGGCGACGTCACCTCGTGCACCAGATGCAAGTCAATGTAGAGCACCGCAGGCGTATCATCGCTTTGGTCGCGCACCGTATGGGCGCTCCAGACCTTCTCAAACAGGGTGCGTGGCTTTCCGTTTTCTTTCATTGGCGATTCCTCTGTCGATACTCTCTCTTGATATGAGTCCCGCGTCTGCGGCGCTAGACTGATTTCTGGTAGATCTTGACCCCGTTTTTCAAGGTGCTGAGATAGCGCCAATTGCGCTCGACAGCGCCCTTTAGCGCTTGATAGCGATAATCGCTCTTCGGGATCATCGTCTTCATCGTGAGCGCTTCATCCTCATACACGATCACCACATCGTTTGCGATGCCGGCGTACAAGCTGACGGCGAGCAAGGCGGCGGCTTCATCCAGCTGCCGGGCGCGGTCCCGTTTTTTCTCTCGATTGTGGCGTCTATAAAGGTCAACCCCTGCTAAAGCCAGGAAACCGCCGATTACCTTCTTCACCATAGATCCGCTTGCCGCCTCTGTCTCAAAGTTAGGACGAGGTCAAACCAACCGTTGCGGCATCGCCCTCGGGGGCAACATCGCCCAAACCCATGCTCGATATCATGCGGTTGAGCGCGGCCACGTAAGCTTTCACACTTGAAACCACGATGTCGCTGTCGGCGCCGTAGCCGCCGAAGGTACGGCTGCTGTTCGTCGGCGTGATCCGCACGGTCACCTCGCCCAGCGCGTCAATGCCCTCGGTAACACTGTGCACATTGAATTCAAGCAATTCGTTTGGCGCGTTCACGATCGCGTCAATCGCGCGATAAGACGCGTCAACCGGACCGGCGCCGACTGCGGAAACGATCAAGTCCTCGCCAGCTTGATTGAGCATCTTCACCGTGGCGGTCGGCAAGCCCATCGTGCCGCAGACGACCTGAATATCCACCAGGCGGAAGTGATCCTCCGGCTTCTGCGCCGCTTCGTCAGCCACCAGCGCTTCAAGATCGGCATCGGTCACTGTTTTCTTCATATCCGCCAACGCTTTGAAACGCCGGAAAACATCCATCAATTCGTCGCCATCGACATCGTAGCCCAATTCGCGCAGGCGGACGCGCAAGGCATGACGGCCGCTGAGCTTGCCCAGCACCAGCTTGCTCTGCGTCAAACCAACATCTTCCGGCATCATAATCTCAAAGGTCTTGGCGTTTTTCAGCACACCATCCTGATGAATGCCGGATTCATGGGCGAAGGCGTTGGCGCCGACGATCGCTTTGTTGGGCTGTACCGGCATGCCCATATAATTGCGCACCATCCGGCTCGTTTTCATGATTTGCGTCGTGTCAATATTTGTGCGCAGGTTGTAAAAGCTCTTGCGCGTATGGATCGCCATCACGACTTCTTCCATACTGGTGTTGCCGGCGCGCTCGCCTATGCCGTTGATCGTCACCTCGACCTGGCGCACGCCGCGCGTCAATCCCGCGAGCGTATTGGCGGTGGCCAATCCCAAATCGTTGTGGCAATGCACCGACCAAACCACACCGCTGCCCGGTCCGGCGCCCGGCGTTTCATTGATGAGCATCTCAAGCGTATCCGCCCATTCCGCCGGCATGACATACCCGACTGTGTCCGGGATGTTCAGGGTGGTCGCCCCGCATTCAACCGCGACCGCGCAAGCCTGAATCAAGTATTCGGTATCGGTTCTGCCCGCGTCCATCGGGCTGAATTCCACATCATCGCAGAGGCTTTTCGCCAAGGCGACGCCGCTGCGGATCCGCTCCAGCCCTTCTTCTTTGTCTATCCGCAGCATTGCCAGGTGGCTTGGCGAGGTGCCGAGGAATGTGTGGATCCTCGGTTTCGCCGCGTCCTTCACGCCTTCCCAGGCTGTGCGAATATCGCCTTCGAGCGCGCGCGACAAGCCGGCGACGGTTGGCCCGTCGGGCGTGCCCACCTCGCGGGCGATGCGTTGGACCGCTCTCAGATCGTCGGGCGATGCCGCCGGGAAACCCGCCTCAATCACATCAACGCCCAGCCGTGAAAGCTGCCGCGCGATCTCCAGCTTTTCCGCGCTGGACAAGGTCGCGCCTGGGCTCTGTTCGCCGTCTCGCAGCGTCGTGTCAAAAATGATGACGGTATTATCGTCGTAGCTTCGCTTCACCATGTGGAGGTGTTCCTTTCCTGAATCGAATCCGGTCGTCAATGCTTGTCAACTGGCTAAGGCCAGCAAGACCATCTTCAGACATCAGGCGCCTCCTTTCGCATATTCATTTTGCTGATCGAATGCAGCGTCATGGATTCGAATCAGTCCTGCTGCTTGATATTCTTGGCATCGAGGAAGGGCATCATCTGGCGCAGATCCGCGCCGACCTTCTCAATCAAAAGGTCGTGCTCGCGTTGACGGCGCGCATTGAAGTTCGGCCGGCCCTGCTTGTTCTCGTCGATCCACTTGCGCGCGAACTCGCCGTTCCGCACGTTTTGCAGCACGCCGGCCATCTCTTCCTTGATCGACTCCTCGAATTGATCGCCAATGACATAACCGCCGTGTTCAGCCGTATTGCTGACGCTGTACCACATATAGCTCAAGCCGCCCTCGTAAAGCAGGTCGACTATCAGCTTCAGTTCGTGCAGGCACTCGAAGTACGCGACTTCCGGCTGGTAGCCGGCTTTGACCAGCGTCTCAAAGCTCGCGCGTATCAGCGCGGTGACGCCGCCGCAGAGCACAACCTGTTCGCCAAAGAGATCGGTCTCGGTCTCTTCTTTGAACGTGGTCTCGATGACGCCGGCGCGCGTACAGCCAATCGCTTTGGCGTAAGCCAATCCCAACGCTTTGGCATTGCCGCTGGCATCTTGCTCGACGGCGATGAGCCCGGGCGTGCCAGCGCCTTCCGTGAAGACTTCACGAACGCGATGCCCCGGCGCTTTCGGCGCGACCATGGCGACATCGACTGACGCCGGCGGCACAATCTCCCTAAAGTGGATATTGAACCCATGCGCGAACATCAGCATGGCGCCCGCTTTCAAATTGGGCGCGATCTGCTCGTTGTAAACGCTGCCCTGAAGCGTATCGGGAATCAGCACCATAACGATATCGGCTTGGCTCGCGGCTTCGGCAACAGTGAAGACCTTTAAGCCGTCCGCTTCCGCCTTGGCGATGCTGCGGCTGCCTTCGTGCAAGCCAATGATGACGTTACAGCCGTTGTCGCGGGCGTTCAGCGCGTGCGCGTGGCCCTGGCTGCCATAACCGATCACCGCAATCGTCTTGCTGTCCAGCAAGGTCAAGTCCGCATCATTGTCGTAATAGAGGGTTGCCATCTATGCCTTCTCTCCTGGATTGAAATTGAACAAATCTAGGCGCGCCAGCTTCATACAAGGCGGCCGTTGCCGCTGCGCGCTTTCTCCGCCGCTTCGACCAGAGCCCTGCGATTGATGAAGTTTGTATCGTGGATGCGCGTGCCCCGTCCCATGGATACGACGCCGGTACGGATCATCTCGACAATGCCGATCGGGCGCACCAGTTCGATAAACTCCTCAATAATCTCTTCAGTGCCTACCATCTCGATTATCGCGACCTTTGGACCAACATCAACGATGCGCGCCGGATAACGATCGCAGATTTCGGTAATTGTATTGCGCGAATCGGCGTCATCGTTGCGCACCTTGATCAGCGCCAAGTCACGCTCGACATGCGGCTCATTGTCAATGATGCGCACATCAATTACATTGACCAGCTTCTGCAAATTGGTCGCAATTTTTCTGGCGTATTCGGGGCCCGCTTCAACGCGAATCGTCATGCGCGAAATATGCGGTCTGTGCGTTCGCCCGACGGTGAGGCTGTCGATATTGAAAGCGCGCCGGCGAAACAAACTGGCGATGCGATTCAGGACGCCGGGTTCATTCTCCACCAGCGCGACCACGGTCACCTTGCTGTCGATCTTTGCTTCAGCCATCATGCTTCTCCTGGCTTGGGTCTGCGCTTCATATCGTGCAAGTCAGCGCCCGCCGGCACCATCGGGTAGACCATCTCTTCTTTCTCGACTACGAATTCGATCAGCGTCGGTCCGTCGATGCTCTGCGCGAATCGCACCGCATCTTCGATTTCATCGCGCTGGGTGACGCAGCGATTGGGAATGCCGTAGGCGTCCGCCAGCTTACAGAAATCCGGATTGACCATCGGCGTCGCTTGGTAGCGCTTTTCGAAGAATAGCTCTTGCCACTGCCGCACCATACCGAGGAAGTTGTTGTTGATGATCGCGATATTAACGTTGACGTTTTCTTGCGCCGCCGTCGCCATCTCGCATAGCGTCATCTGAAAACCGCCATCGCCGACAATCGCCCAGATGTCTTCATCGGGCTGTCCGAATTTGGCGCCGATCGCCGCCGGGAAACCGAAGCCCATCGTGCCAAGCCCACCGCTGGTCAGCAAGGTCGAGGGCCGCTGATGCGGATAATACTGCGCTTCCAGCATCTGATGCTGGCCCACATCAGTCACCGTGATGGCATCGCCGCCGGTCAGCTTCCAAATGTCGTTGACGACCTGCGCCGTCAGCAAAATGCCCGGCGTTTCATAATTCAGGATGTCGCGCTCGCTGGAGTCCTCGAGCCAATCGCGAATCTGACCAATCCAGGCTTGATGAGATTTGCCTTCCAGCTTCGGCAATAGCTGCGTCAGAACGGTCTTCAAGTCGCCAGCAATGCCTACATCGGCTCGCACATTCTTGTTTATTTCCGAGCGGTCTATGTCGATGTGGATCTTCTTGGCATTCTGGGCGTAGGTCTTGAGGTTGCCAGTAACACGGTCGTCAAAGCGCATGCCGAGCGCGATCAGCAAGTCCGCCTCCTGAATCGCCAAATTTGAGGAGGCTTCGCCGTGCATGCCCATCATGCCGATGACCAGCGGATGCTCCTCCGGCATGGCGCCCTTTCCCAGCAATGTCAAAGAGACGGGGATCTGCGTCCGCTCCGCCAGTTCGCGCAGCTCGTTCATCGCGCCTGACATCATGATGCCGTGCCCGGCGAGAATGATGGGACGTTCAGCCTCGGCAATTAAACGCAGCGCCGCGTCTATTTCATAGTCGCGCGCCGACGAAGGCGGGTCATATCCCGGCAGCTCAATAGCCGCCTCGGGCCAAATGAATTCGGCCTCGGCGTTTTGGACGTCTTTCGGCACATCAACCAGCACCGGCCCGGGGCGCCCGGTCCGCGCGATGTGAAAGGCTTCTTTGATCGTGTAAGCCAATTCGCGCACATCGGTAACCAGATAGTTATGCTTGGTGATTGGCAGGGTCACACCGGTGACATCGGTCTCTTGAAAGGCGTCCGAGCCGATTGCCGGAATCGGCACCTGTCCGGTTATCGCGACGATCGGCGACGAATCCATCATCGCTGTCGCCAGCCCGGTAACCAGATTTGTCGCCCCTGGCCCGCTGGTGGCGATGCAGACGCCGACTTTCCCAGTCGCCCGGGCGTAGCCGTCCGCCATATGAGACGCGCCCTGCTCGTGCCGCACGAGGACGTGATGCAGCCGGTCTTCGTATTGGCTCATGGCGTCATAAGTGGGCAAGATTGCGCCGCCCGGATAGCCAAACATGACATCGACGCCCTCGCGCAACAGGCTTTCCATGATGATTTCCGAACCCTTGAGCTTCATCATCGCCTCCCAATTCATCCACTCGCCAGCGAGTTGCAGGCTCTAAGTCCTCTTGACGCGCGTCAGCCAGCCATATCGATCTGGCGCTTCACCAGCGGTGATGGCGAAGAATTCCCGTTGCACCGCTTCAGTGACAGGACCGCGCCCACCGCAGCCGATCGCAATGCGATCAACCGACTTGACCGGCGTGATCTCCGCCGCAGTGCCGGTGAAGAAAATCTCGTCCGCCATATAGAGCATCTCGCGCGCCACCGGCTGGAAGCGCACCTCGACGCCTTGATCCGCCAGAATGCGCAAGGCGCTGTCCCGCGTGATGCCCATCAGAATTGATGACCAGGCGCCCGGCGTATAAACAACGCCGTCCAAAATGACAAAAATATTCTCGCCCGCGCCTTCGCTTACATAGCCATTTATATCGAGGGCGATGCCTTCTTGGAAGCCATTGTCGTGCGCTTCCATGCTGACGAATTGGCTGTTGACGTAATTGCCGCCCGCCTTAACCAATGCCATATGGGTATCGGGCGCCATCCGCCGGAAGGAACTGATCTGAACATCGACGCCCTGCTCAATCGCTTCCGCGCCCAGGTAACGACCCCACTCCATCGTGAAGATTACCGTGTCAACCTCGGTGCGATTCCGCCCCTCCAAACCGAGCGCGCCAGCGCCGCGGTAAATGATGGGTCGGATATAGCAAGAGCTGTGCCCGTTCCTGCGCACCGTCTCAATGATCGCGTGATCCAGCTTATCAGCATCGTTGTCATGCTCAATCCGCATGACGCGCGCACCATGCAGCAAGCGTTCGCTGTGTTCGCGCAGCCGGAATACCGCCGGCCCCGCAGGCGTGTCGTAGGCGCGGATGCCTTCGAATACGCTAGAGCCATAATGCAAGGCATGAGCGCTGACATGCACCGTGGCCTCGTCCCACTTTACAAACTCCCCGTTGCGCCAAATCCATTCAGCCGTCATTTATGTTTCCTCGATGTCACTTGTCCGCATGTCTCCGCTCGTCTGTCTCGGCACCGCTTTCATTCCAGACGTCATCAGCCTCAAACTAAAAAGCCCCCCGTGGCTTGGGAGGCTCTTGTTTCTCGTACCTTTTGCGCGACGCCCGCCCAAGCCTTTACAGTCCACTGATAATCACGAGGACAAGGACAAGGACGCTAATAATCGTTAGTTTCGCGGAGAACATCTTGGGTATGCAATGCCTCATTTCGACATGATTCGAGCATGGAGTCTAACCGAAAGCGCGAGTGTTGTCAAGGAAAACGCGCCAACATGTGAAAATGAAGCTGATTCTTCATCCTAAATGTGGCTTTTCCTTGGCGCCACGCGCGCAATCAGGCATCCAGACGCGCCTTCGCCCGCGCAATCTGGGCGCGAACCGCTGCCGGCGCGGTTCCACCGTAGGCATCGCGTTGCCTTATCGAACGCATATAGTCAAATACGTCGGCGACATCATCGCCAAATGACGCTGAAATCCGCTTGAGCGAGCGCAAGGGCAGTTGCGATAGGCGCTCGCCCCGCTGTGCCGCCAGGCGCACTGCCGCTCCAACGATATGATGCGATTGGCGAAAAGGCATTCCCTTGTCCACTAGATAATCCGCCAGGTCAGTCGCGAGCAGGTCATCGGTCAGCGCCAGCTCCATCGCCTCAACATTGACTTGCAGGCTGCTTACCGTCGCCGTCACCACCGGCAGCAACTGACGCATCGTATCCAATGCGTCAAACAGCGCCTCTTTGTCCTCTTGTAAATCCTTGTTGTAGCCGCTGGGCAAGCCTTTCAACGTGGTCAGCAACCCGGTGAGATTGCCGATGAGCCGCCCAGTCTTTCCGCGCGTCAACTCCATGGGATCGGCGTTGCGTTTCTGCGGCATCAAGCTTGAGCCGGTGCTGTAGCGGTCGTCCAGCGTGATGAATCCGAAGGCGGGATTGGAATAAATCAAGACATCCTCCGCCAGGCGGCTTAGATGAATGGCGCAGATTGAGACGATGTAGAGCGTGTCAGCCACGAAATCCCGATCGCTGACCGCATCAAGGCTGTTTTCGCTTGGTCCGTCGAACCCTAGTTCCGTCGCAATTTTCTGGCGGTCTATCGCGAAGGGTGTTCCCGCCAAAGCGCCAGAACCCAGCGGACACAGCGCCATCCTCCCCCTGGCGGCTTTCAGACGGTCCAGGTCGCGTTCGAGCATCCAGAAGAAGCTCATCAGCCAGTGCCCAGCTGTGATGGGCTGAGCCGGCTGCATGTGGGTGTAGCCAGGCATTACCGTCCCGGTATGCTTTTCGGCGAGCGACACGATCGCAGCCTGCAACTGACGGATTTCAGCCCGGAGCTTGTCCGCGGCGCGCATCGTCCATAGCCGGAAATCTGTCGCCACCTGATCATTGCGGCTGCGCCCTGTATGCAGCTTGCCGCCAACTTCGCCAACTATTTCGATCAGCCGCCGCTCGACGGCTGTATGAATATCCTCATCGCCCGCGGCCAGTTCAAAGCGCTCCGCATCAAACTCTCGCTTGACCTGACGCAAACCGCCGACAATTGCCTCGCGCTCGCCCGCCGTTATCACCCCCGCGTCCGCCAACGCGCGCGCGTAAACCACGCTGCCTTCAATGTCTTCAGCATAAAGGGCGCGATCGTATCCAATGCTGTCATTCAATCGACGCAAGTCCGCATCGCTCGGCTCGCTGAAGCGCCCGCCCCAGAGACTCATCGGTATTCCCTCTCGGCCGCTAACGCTCAGTCGCGCTTGAACCTGCTGTAATCTGGACGCATGTAATCGGTCATGCCGCCGCCCTCAGTCTGCAGCATCGCTTCAACTTTGATCGGCAAACCAAAGAGCTGAATGAAGCCCTGCGCATCCTGCTGATTGTAGACGTCTTCTTCGCCGAAGGAGGCGTAGTCTTCGCGGTAAAGGCTGTATGGGCTCTTTCGCCCGGCGACGATGATATTCCCTTTGTAGAGCTTAAGGCGCGCCGTGCCCGTCACCGTCTTCTGCGTGACATCGACGAAGCCGTCCAGCGCCTCGCGCAGCTTGCTGTACCACATGCCGTTGTAAACGAGCTCGGCATATTTGGTGGCGATGGTATCTTTGTATTGCATCGTATGCTTGTCGAGGCAGATGCTCTCCAGCAATTGATGCGCGCGATGAATGATGGTGCCGGCGGGCGTCTCGTAAACGCCGCGGCTCTTCATGCCAACCAAGCGATTCTCAACGATATCCGTGCGCCCGATGCCATGTTTGCCGCCCAGACGGTTGAGCGTGGCAAACAGCTCGACTGCGCCCAAATCTTGCCCGTTCAGGCTGGTGGGATTGCCCCGCAAAAATTCAATCTCAATGTATTCGGCTTCATCGGGCGCGCTCTCGGGTTCATTGGTCAATTGGTACATCGGGCTTTCAGGCTCGTTCCACGGGTTCTCGAGCAGCCCGCCTTCATGCGAGAGATGAAAGATATTGCGGTCGCGACTGTAAATGTCTTTTTCCGTATGCGATACCGGCACGCGAAATTCCTCGGCATAAGCCAGCGCGTCTTCGCGGCTGCGGATATCCCACTCCCGCCAAGGCGCAATCGTCTTCAGCTTTGGATTCAGCGCCATGGTCGAGACTTCAAAGCGAACCTGATCGTTGCCTTTGCCAGTGCAGCCATGAGCGACGGCATCGGCGCGCTCTTTCTCCGCGATCTCGACCAGGTGCTTGGCGATCAAAGGACGCGCAAAAGACGTGCCGAGCAGGTATTCCCGCTCATAAACGGCGCCAGCCCGCAAGGTCGGATAGACGAAATCCGTCAAGAATTCTTCGCGCAGATCACGTACATAGAGCTTGGATGCGCCCGAAGCCAAAGCCTTTTCCTCCAGCCCGTCCAATTCCTCCTCCTGCCCCAGATCAGCGCAAAAGCAGATGACCTCGCAGCCATAATTGTTCTTGAGCCAAGGCACGATCACCGAAGTGTCCAAGCCGCCACTATAGGCCAGCACCACTTTATTCACATCCACCGTCGCCATCGCGTCTCTCCACTAGCAGTTTGCCTGTTTCACGCTAAGTGTAATCGAAGTTTCCGCATTTGGAAGTGGATGCTATCGCCAGCCAGCCAGTCTATCGAACCGGATTCACGGGAGTGGTGAATGTGTTGATATATCCCTCGTTTCCCCCACCCTAAATCCCTCCCCCAAAATGAGCTGAGGAGCGGACATGTTTTCAGCACAGACGTCTATCCGCAACAAATTGGAGTG
>JAPPFH010000078.1 GCA_028875185.1 Chloroflexota bacterium
GAAAAACTCCCCTTCCCTCCTTGTGGGGGCAAGGGGCCGGGGGATGGGGGTTTGTTGCGCTATCAATGAAATTCACCACTCCCAATGCAGGCTGCGGCATTGTCCGCGTGTACAAGAGTGATATACTGATGCGCCGGATTAGCCGCTGAATGCGACCCACGCGGAGAGTTGATCGACGATGCCATTAGTCGCCCACAACGATCTTCCCAGTTTTGAGCGCTTGCGCCAGCGCGGTCAAGAAGTGTTGACGCTCACGCGCGCCACGACGCAGGACATACGCGAATTGCACATTGGCTTGCTGAACATGATGCCGGATGCCGCGCTGGAAATCACCGAACGCCAGTTCATGCGCCTCGTTGGAAACAGCAACCAGATCGCCCAGTTTTATGTGCATGTCTTTTCCGTGCCGGGCTTGGAGCGCAGCGCCAATACGCAGGCTTATATCGACCAGTACTACACCAGCTTCGAAAACGTAAAAGATGAAGGATTGGACGCGCTGATCATCACCGGCGCCAATGTCGCCAATCCAAGCTTGGACCAGGAAGACTTCTGGCAGCCCTTGACCGAAGTCATTGAATGGGCGCGCGACAATGTCACATCGACGCTCTGCTCCTGCCTGTCGACGCACGCGCTCATGCTTTACTTTCACGGGATAGAGCGCGTCAAACGCGGCCGGAAGCTCTGGGGCGTCTTCGAGCACCGCGTCGCCCAGCCCCAGCATCCCCTGCTGCGCCAAATTAATACGCGCTTTGATGTACCGCACTCGCGCTGGAATTCAGTCACGCGCGAGCACTTCGAAAACGCGGGCTTGTCCGTGCTCATCCAAAGTTTCGATGGCGAAGTCCACATGGCGGTCAGCCCCGATCAACTGCGCCTGGTCTATTTTCAGGGACATCCCGAATACGATATCAACAGCCTGCTTAAGGAATACAAACGCGATCTGCTTGGTTACTTCGACGGGCGGAACGCGCAGCCGCCCTACCCCGAGAATTACTTCCCCATCGAAGCGCGCGAGCTGGCTGATCGCTACACGCGCGCTGCTCAAATGGCGCTCGAGCGAGGCGAAGACCTGCCTGTCTTCCCCGAAGAAGACTTCTTGCCGCACCTGGATAACACCTGGGGCGATACCGCCCGGGCAATCTTCAACAATTGGCTGGGCTCGGTCTACCAGGTCACCAGCCTAGACCGCCACATCCCCTTTGATGAAGAAGTTGATCCGGACGACCCGCTGGAAATCCTACGGACAAGTTGACGACAGCACTGGGAAAACGAAAGCGATAACGAGCGAGGAGCGCGCCGCCATGACGCTTTTGACAGCAGACGATTACCAAGGGTTCCCGTCAGTTGAGCCACATCACCGCTACCCATACGGCGACGGCGCGCAGCAGTTCGGCGAGCTGACGCTGCCGGATTCGCCACCGCCGCATCCGGTCATCGTCTTGATTCACGGTGGCGGTTACCGCGAGATCTACGACTTGCGCCCGCTGGGCAGGGTCGTCGCCGCCTTGGCGAAAGCGGGATTCGCCGTCTGGAATATCGAGTATCGCCGCTTTGGCAACGGCGGCGATTATCCTCAGATGTTTCTCGATGTCGCGGCCGCGGCTGATTACCTCCCGCAAATCGCCGAAACGCGTCAGCTGGATCTCAACCGTGTGATCAGCATGGGTCACTCCGCCGGCGGTCATCTGGCGCTTTGGCTGGCCGGGCGGCGCAATATCGAGCGCGCAAGCCCGCTATTCATGGGAGCGCCGCAAGCGATTCATGGCGCAGTCGCGCTGGCGCCCCTCGCCCACGTCACCAAGGGCGGCGAAAGCGAATTGAGCAGCGACGCCTTGCTGGCGGTAATGGGCGGCGCGCCATGCGAAAGACCCGATGCCTACCGCAACGGCTGCCCAGCCCAATTGCTTCCGCTCGCCATTCCTCAGCGAATTGTCGTGGGCGAAGAAGATAAAGCCATGCTTGAAAATGCGCGGCGCTATACCGAGGCGGCATGCCAAGCGGGCGATGATGCCCAGCTAATCATTCTGCCCGGCGCCGGGCACTTTGAAATCGTCGCCGTTGATGCCAGCGAGTGGGCTGATGTGCTGCGCGCGACCGTTCAATTGCGCGAGCGGCTCCTGCCAAGTTGCGGCGACAATTGAACCGCGTTACGATTCTTCCAAGTGCTGACATCAGGAAAACATAAAGGCGACGCTTAACCATGTTCAAGCGACTGGCGCATGTTTGCATCGGCGCGACCGATCTGGCCGCGACCGAACATTTCTACATTGACCTGCTGGGCATGGATAAAGCTTTCGATTTCTACCGCGATGACCGGCAAATAGGCTTTTATCTGCGGGCGGGGGAATCCACCTTCATTGAAGTCTTTGTTGAACCGGGCGCGCCCCAAGAGGAGCGTCCGCTAATCAGGCACTTCTGCCTCGAAGTGGACGATCTGGAGGGCGCGATTGCGGCGCTGAAAAGCAAAGGCATTGAGGTCAGCGAGAAGAAGCTGGGCGGCGACGGCGCCTGGCAAGCCTGGATCACCGACCCCGCTGGCATCCGAATTGAACTGATGCAATATGGCCAAGCCAGCAGCCAATTCAGCGGCCGACGAGTAGAATTGAGTTAGCGACCGCGCCGTCCTTGCCGCGCGCGGCTACGCGATAATTTCGGCGCAAACAATTCATCTAGTGCGGATAAATTATTTGAAATTGCTTCCATGAAATTCCATATAACCAAGCCCCTCGCGGAAGATAGGCCGGCGTTCCAAGAAGATTATTACGCCGATACCGTCATCGTACCGATGGGACGGCCCGATACCGCGGCTGAGATGCTCCGCATAGCCGGCGAGATGGTGCATCCGAGCAAGGGTTTGGTGATCGCCCTGGTCATTTCCTTGGGCGATGCCGAACAAACCAACCGCTTCAGCGTCCAAATTCAGGATGTCATTGAAGCATTCCGCAAAACCGATGCCGGTCATCAAGTTGAGGTCGTTACCGAAATCGCCGCCAGCGTATCGCGCGGCATTCTGGATGTAGCGCGCGAGCGCAACGCCGATGTCATCCTGCTGGGCGTGCAGCGCTCCACACAGGGCAGCGTCAAGCTCGGCACGATCGTGGAAAACGTCATCGCGACGGCGCCCTGTGGCGTATTGATTTACCGCAGCGCCGCTTCGCCCAGCTTCAATCGGCTGGTCATACCCATAGACGGCACGCTGCCATCGGTGATCGCGATGCAATTGGGCGTCAGCTTCGCCCTGCAGCACAATTTCCCGCTGCAGCAGATGAGCATTCAATATGACTATCATTATGACCCCGAACATGAAGCGGCGATCAAGCGCTATGAAGATCGCCTGCCGCGGCATATGAACCTGCAAAAGAACATCGTCGTCAGCCGCCAACCAGCGCGCGAAATCGTCCGCGAACTGACCGCCGATGACCTACTGCTGATGGGATTTGCCCAGAAGACTGATCTTGAACGGCACATCATCAACGACTTGAGCAATCAACTGCTTAACCTGGCGCCTAGTCCGGTGATCTTAATCTCCCAGCATGAGTGGCATCGCGGCATTCGCGGCGCGATTGAACACCGTATCGCGCGCTTGAACCCTCAATTGACATTGGTCGAGCAGAACGAAATGATATGGAGCGCGGAAAAAAGCGCCAGCGCCAACCTTGATTACGTCGTCATGATTGTGCTGTCGGCCGCGCTGGCAACGCTCGGCCTGCTCACGAATAGTGTGGCGGTCATCATCGGCGCCATGCTGGTCGCGCCGTTGATGTCGCCGATTTCCAGCTTTTCAACCGGCATGGCGACTGGCATCCTGCATCTTACCAGGCGCGCCAGCCTGACCCTCTTCACCGGCGTGACGCTCGCCTTGCTGATTTCAATTCTGATGGGCGTATTGCTGCCGATCGATACGCCGACTGACGAGATGCTGGCGCGTGGCAGCCCTAATCTATTGGACGCCGCTATCGCCCTGGTTTCGGGTTGGGTCGCCGCATACGCAACCGCCCGCAAAGGTATTCCGGCGGCGCTGGCCGGGGTCGCGATCGCGGCCGCTTTGATGCCGCCTATCAGCACGATCGGTTTGGGCCTCGCTTTACGCAACTTCGACCTCGCCTTTGGCGCGAACTTATTGTTTCTCGCCAATATCGCCTTCATCATTGCGGCGCAATACAGCACATTCTTGTGGATGGGCATGCGCCCGAGCAAAGACCGAGAGGGCGAATCGCTAAATCGTTCGCGCGCCTGGTGGATTGTGCTCTTTCTAACCACCTTGATCGTCTTGCTGATATTCGCCCGCCTGGGTTCGCAGGCTGTCGACGAGGCGCAAATTCGCGAACAGCTGCAGGCGGAGGCTCTTCAGGGCGCAACGGTGGTGGAATATCATGTTATTTCTTCGCTGCCATTAAGCGTGCAAATGATCGTGCAATCGGATCATCAAATTACGCCTGACGAGGTGGAAGCGGCGCAGAAGCTGATCAACGAGCTTTATCAGCAGGAAGTTCACCTGACTGTCGTTGCCAGACAGGTGGTGCGCCCGCTGGTAGCGGACGAGGCTGCCATACTCGCGATTCTGCATGATATTCTGCCGAGCGCTCAAATCACCGACTTGCAGGTTGAGCATGACAATGATGTCGTGGCGCGCGTGGCTTTGCACGACTTTAGACCACCAACGCGCGCAAAGCTCGAAGAAGCCCAGCGGCGCATCAGCCAGGTCGTCAATGCGGCGGCGCGCCTCGAGGTCGTCTATCAACGGAGGTATGCGCTCGGTAGCGGCGCGGCGGCGGCGGCCGATGGCGGCTAGCGATCGCCATTGAGCGCGAAGTCGTACAAGACTCCGTCACTCCCCGGCAGCCCGCGGCGCCATTCCCGTTCGCAGCGCCTCGTCGATCGCCTCATCGCCCGAAGGCAGCCACTCGGCTTTCACCTCGGACCCAGCCGCCACCAGCAGCTTTATGCTCAACGGGAAATCGCCGTCGGCGCGCCAACTGTTCTGCCGGCCGTAAAGCGCAGTGGCCAGCGGTGTGCCGCCGTAGCCGTTGAGCCAATCCAGCGGCGGCTCGTCATCGGCATCCAGCAGGGCGCCTATCACATCGGCGAAGCCATGGAAGGCGGCCGCGTGCAAGGGCGTCATCGCATCATCATCGCGAATGCGCAGGTCGAAGCCCAGCGAAGCCATCAGCGCGACCACATCCGCTTTCCCTGTCCAGGCGGCGTGGATCAACTGTCGCCGGTCGCCCTCGGCATAATTCACCACCATGTCCGGATGCGCGGCGACGACTCGCTGCGCCGCGTCACGATCGCCGGCCGCGCAATAAGCCAGCAACTGCGCATCGGGCGGGCTCTGTTCAACCAAACGGGCGAAGATCTCCGGCTGCCCGCATTCCAGCGCGACCTGATGCGGCGACAAGCCAGCGGCCTCGAAGGTGTAAACGTATTGGTGCGAGCCATCGGCTTGCGGCGTCAATTCATAGCCGCCTTGGTTCACACGCGCGCGAATCGCCCGCGGGTGCGCCGCCAATGCCCTATCGACCAGTTCAGTCGCGCCCAGAATGACGGCGGCGAAGATATCGACTTGCGCGCCCCGCTTCACCAGAGCCCTCGCGGCCTCGTGGTTCTGCGCCCCCAACTGCCATTGCAGCGGCGTCGAAGCGTGATCCAGGTCGCGCGCTTCCAGGTCGGCGCCACGCGCCAGCAGCCAATCCATCACCGCCGGATCGGTCGCATAGTGCAGCGGCGTTTTGCCATCGCCCCCGCGCCGATTGATGATCGTCCGGTCGCGCTCGTATGCGGCATCGAGCCAATCCAGCCAGCCCTGCTCAGCCGCCGCGTGAACGTTGATTTCAGCGCCGCGCTCGACAAGTTTTATCGCCGCGTCGGCCGATGTCACTTCGAGAATGTGAAAGTCGCCCGCCCACCACTGCGACTTGGCCTTGATATCGGCGCCGTGTTTGAGCAGGACATCGACCATATCGATATGCTCTTTGGCGATGATGAGAGCGGTTGAGCCGAAATAAAAATGCGGGTCGTCTATTGTCGCCTTCAGGCTGGGATGCGCCCTCAGCAACTCGTCCAATTTTTCCGCGTCTTTGGCGTAGACCAGCTGCTTGAATTGTTCGAGTTCGTCGCCATAGTCGAGGTCTTCCAGCTTTAGGCGCAAGCGCAGATCGCCCCAGCTTTGCGCGCCATTTTCGCGGGCGATAACCGTCTGCGCTTCGTTCAACGTCAGCGGAAACCGCGACGCGTCATCGCGCGCGCCATATTTGACCTGGGGCAGGCGCTGGTGTACGCGATCGATGGCTGCGGCGTCGCCGGCTTGGAATGCTTGAACAAGGTTCGACGGTGTGTCAATCATCTAGATTCTCATCAACGAGAGCTTGCAACTGCTGGGCAAGTGAGGGCAACTCGACTGTGACTGCGCGCCACAGAACATCAAGATTGATGTCGAATTAGGCGCGCGCGATCGTTCTCCCTACTCTTTCTCATAGATCAGCAAGGCGCTATCGACAACTTCTTGACGAAAATAGCAACTGAGATCCTCAGCAGCGCGCAGATCGACGCGTTTCCTCACGATTTCGCTTAAGCTAATTTCCTGCCCAGCCATTGTAAGCAAGCCAAACGGCGCGCCAGGCATGTACTCCAGCAACAAGTCGACATCACTGTCAGCGCGTCTATCGCCACGCAAAAACGAGCCAAAAATAGAGAGACGCTTGATTGGCTGCCGCTCGCAATATTCGCGGATTGCCGTCACGGGCATATCGATTACAATGGCGTCGGTCACAAGTCTTCCTCACTTGCATTCATTGTAATCAAGCGCTGGGCTTAAGACAACACCCGCCGCAGCACGCTCAGATCGACATTCCCGCCGCTGACGACAAGCGCCGTCGCCTTCCCATCGCGCGGCAGGACATCGCGCATCAGCGCCGCCACCGCGGCCGCGCCTCCGCCCTCGACGGCGCAGCCCCGCGTCTCCTGCATGAAGCGCATCGCCGCCGCTATCCGCTCTTCCGAAACCAATATCATGTCATCGAGATAGCGCCGACAAAGCGGCAGCGTGATCGAGCCGTCCTCGATTTCGCCGGAGAGCGCATCGGCGAGCGTGTCCCAGACTTGTGGCAAGTTGGCGCGGTGGAAGAAGTTGTACATCGCCGGCGCTGACCTGGCATTCACACCGATGACTTCAATCCCCGGATCGAGTTCCTTAACTGCCGCAGCCACACCTGCGATCAATCCGCCGCCGCTGACCGGCACAAGCACCCGCCCTACATCCGGCAATTGCCGCAGGATCTCGACGCCAATCGTGCCCGCGCCCGCAATCACTTTCGCGTCGTTGTAGGGCGATATCCAGGTCCCGCCCTCGCGCGCGCGGCGCAAGGCTTCAGCCTCCGCAAGGTCATAATTATCACCGAAAAGCACTGCTTCCGCGCCATAGCGCCTGACGTTATCGACCTTCTTCATCGGCGTCGTCTTGGGCATCAGGATTTGCGCCGCCGCGCCCGTCAGCTGGGCGGCATAAGCGACCGCGCCAGCATGATTGCCCGACGATGCGGCGATGATGCCGCGCGAACGCTCCTCCGGGCTCAGCGATAGCACGGCGTTCAGCGCGCCGCGGATTTTGAAAGAATGGGTCTTGTTGGCGTTCTCCAGCTTGAGCCAGATCTTGTCGCCCAGCTCGGGCGCGGCTACCAGCGGCGTCGGCGGCAAGCGCGGCGCCAGCCGGCGCCCGGCGCGAATGATGTCGCCCAGCGTCACCATGTATTAGAGACCGATGCTGCGCAGGTAGTCGCGATTGCGCGTCGCCGATTCCAGCGGCGCGCCCAAGCCCGGCAAGACATCCTGCTCGACCACGATCCAACTGTCGTAGCCGATCTTTCCCAATTCGGCCAGCACGCCAGGGAAATCGACATCGCCACGCCCCAATTCGGGGAAGATGCCCTTGCCGACAGACTGCGGACCATCCCATTGGTGGATCCGCGATTGCTCGTGAATCGCCGGGTCATGATCCTTGAAGTGCACATACCAGATGCGATCGGCAAATTGGCGGATGCCCTCCAGTGGATCGCCACCGCCGAAGGCCCAATGGCCAGTATCAAACACCAGCCCGACGATCTCGGCGTCGGTCATCTGCAGCAAGCGCTCAGTTTCTTCCGGCGTTTCGATCCAGGTGCCGGTGTGATGATGCAGCACCGAGCGCAAGCCCGTTTCTTCCATCACGCGGCGGGCGGCATGATCCGTGCCCTGCGCGAAGACAGCCCAGCCCTCGTCGTCCAGGCTCATCGCCGGGGTGATGCGCCCCGAATGGAGACTGCGCATTGGATTGGTGTAGGGGTCGGGCCCCAGCACAACGAGAGCGTCTTCTCCGCCGACAGCCGCCAGCAATCGCGCGGCGCGCACGCACGCCTCGGCGCCTTCTTCATGTCGCTCTCGATCTTGAAAATTGACATTGACCCAGGATCCCAGCATTTTCAAACCGCGCTTATCCAGCTCGGCGCTCAGCTGCGCCGGATCAGTGGGCATGAAACCCCAATCGCCCAGCTCGGTGCCGGCGTAGCCGCTGGCGGCGATCTCGTCCAGAACGCGCGAATAATCGTATCGTTCGCCTTCGATATTCTCGATGATGCCCCAGGAGCAGGGCGCATTAGCCACTTGTAACATAGACTCCTCCACCACGAGACCGGTCATATCTTGCGCCAGAGTATAGCAGTTTTCACTTGCCTGGCAAGCACCCCGCAAAATACGCTCAGCGGTTCATTTCGCCCTGTAAATCAAACAGTCTCGGCACTACAATCCGCCACGCCTTACCGCTCAAAATCATACAGCGAGGAGAACGAAATCTAGATGAGTCAATTTGACCATACGCGCCTGTTTCTGCCCGGTCCGGTAGAGGTGCGCCGCGAGATCCTCGAAGCGCAAACAGCCTGGATGATCGGCCACCGAACGGCGGACTTCGCCGAGCTCTTCGCGCGTTTGCAAGCCAAGCTGCGGCGCGCCTTCTTCACCAAGAGCCGCGTCTATGTCAGCGGTTCATCCGGCAGCGGCCTCTGGGAAGGCGCGATCCGCTGCGGCATTCGTGATGAACGCAAGGTCTTGCATTTAACTGGTGGCGCATTCAGCGAGCGCTGGGCAGATATCAGCCGCGCCAACGGGGTGCAGGTCGATTGCGTCCAGGTGGATTGGGGCAAGGCGCATACCGCGGATATGGTCGCCGCCGCGCTGGATGAAGCGCGCTATGACGCCGTATGCGCTGTGCACAACGAAACCAGCACCGGCGTTACAAATCCGATTCGCGAAATCGGCGCGGTGGTTAAGCAGCATGAAGACACGCTTTTTTTCGTCGATACCGTCAGCGGCTTCCTCGGAACCGAACTGCGCGTGGACGACTGGGGCATCGACATCGCGCTGACATCGAGCCAGAAAGCCTTCGCCCTGCCGCCCGGCATCGCCTTCGCCGCCGTCAGCGACCGCCTGCTGGAGCGCGCCAAAACCATTCCATTCCGCGGTTACTACTTCGACTTTCTGACGCTGGAGAAATCGCTGCTGAAAAACAACACGCCCTCAACGCCGCCGATAGCGCTCATGGTCGCCGCCGATGCGCAGATGGACAGAATCTTCGACGAAGGGATTGATCGGCGTTGGGCGCGGCACCGGGCATTGCGTGACGCCACGCACGAGTGGGCGCTGGCGCGCGGCTTCGGCTTGTACGCGCAGGCGGGCTATCGCAGTGATACTGTGACGACTATTGAGAATACGCTCGGCATTGATGTGAACAAGATGGGCGACTTTATGGAGCATGAAATCGGCTTCGCCATGGACAAGGGCTACGGGCCAATCAAAGGCGCAACCTTCCGCCTGCCCCACATGGGCGATGTGACGGTGGCGATGCTGCGCGAAGTGCTCAACGGGATGGATGCCTTCATAGCGCAGACGCAACCGCCATCCCCCAGCCCCCAAAATGAGAAAAGGGGAGACAACAAAAGCGGAGAATCACATGTTCCACGTTCTCATTCCTGACAACGTACACCAAAAGGCGATCGACCTCCTCGAAGCGAGCGAGGGGATAAGCGTCTCCGCGCCCGGCGGAATTGAGCGAGAGACGCTGCTGCATTCGGTCGCCGACGCGCATGCGCTCATCATCCGAAGCGGCGTGACCGCCGATGCCGAACTGTTTAGTCGGGCGCCGCAATTGAAAGCGATCGCCCGCGCCGGCGTAGGCGTCGACAATGTTGATCTGGCAGCGGCGAGCGCGCGCGGAATCGTGGTCATGAACACGCCGGGCGGCAACACCATCTCCACCGCCGAGCATACCTTCGGCTTGATGATGGCGCTCTCGCGGCATATTCCGCAGGGGCATCAGTCGCTAGCCGAGGGACGCTGGGATCGTAAAGCTTTCACCGGCGTTGAGCTCAAAGGCAAGACCCTTGGCATCATCGGCTTGGGGCGGATCGGTCAGGCGATCGCGGCGCGCGCGCATGCTTTCGAGATGTCGACCATCGCGCACGATCCCTATCTGCCGCCCGCCGTCGCTGAAGCGATTAACGTGCCCCTGCTAGACCTCGATGAGGTTTACGCCCGCGCCGATTACCTGACACTGCATGCGCTGGTGACCGCCGAGACGCGAGGCATGATAAACGCAGACACGATCGCGGCGATGAAGGACGGTGTGCGCATCATCAATGCGGCGCGCGGCGCGCTCATCCATTCGGGCCAGCTCGCGGCAGCGCTGAAGAGCGGCAAAGTGGCGGGCGCGGCGCTTGATGTCTACGAGCAGGAACCGCCGCCGTCGGACCATCCGCTGATCGGCCTGCCCAACGTGGTGCATACGCCGCATCTGGCGGCGAGCACATCCGACGCGCAAATTACCGTCGCGGTCGAGGCGGCGCAACTGGTCGTCGACTACCTGCTTGAAGGGAAGGCGGCGAATGTATGCAATCCGGCGGAAATTTCGCGCTAGGTCTCCTCGAAATCGATGCCGAGATACACTTGGTCGAGCGGCAATTCACAATTCAACATCGCCAACGGGATGATATCCCCGGGTTCGGTGAAAACCTGACGTTGCCAGCCGGAATCGCCGCGCGTATACAACTCCGCGCAAACGCGATGCTGGTCGACGATAAGGCAGGCATTGATCGACGGCGCCTCGAAATAATAGCTGAGTTTGTCGACACGGTCGCGATCCATGCTGGAAGGCGATGTGACTTCCAGCACGACATAGGGATTGATGAGATTGTATTCACTGACGTCAGAAGCCACGGAGGGGCCCCTTACTATGGTGAGGTCGGGGTAGACATATCGGCTAGGGCCGGCTTGTACCCGAAGTTCAGCGGTATGAAAGCGAAAGCGCGCGCGGTCGAGGCAATTCACAAAAATGTAGATTAGATTACTTACGATAATGTCGTGATTGAAACTGACTCCGGGCATCTCGATGACTTCTCCATCAATGTATTCGTGCTTGCGCTCCTGCTGCAGTTCCCATTCGAAGTATTCGTCCACCGACATGGCCGTTTTTGTCTGGATTGCCATTTTCAACCTCAGCGCTTTACCTTATCGACGAGTATAACCTACGGTGGGCGCGTTGTCAGCAGCCGGGCGGAGAAAGGGATTCATGGTCTCGCCGGGCTGCCATCGGGCAGGCGTGTCTGCGTCCACTCTTCAACGATGTCCTGGCAGGGATACTTCGCCGCCAGCTCCTCATCAATATCGATGCCGAGCCCATGCTCATCGTTGGGGTACAAATAGCCGTCCTCAATGACGGGTGTGCCGGGGAAAATCTCATAATCCAATTCTGACGGACGATACCATTCCTGTACGCCGAAGTTGGGATGCCAGAGATCCAGTTGCAAGTTGGCGGCGTGCCCCACCGGCGACGTATCGCTCGGTCCGTGCCAGGCGGTGCGAACGCCATACATATCGGCGAAGATGGCGACGTTGCGCGCCGGCGTGATCCCGCCCATCTGGCTGATGTGCATGCGGATAAAATCGATCAGACGTTCCTGTATCAGCAACTGCCATTCATGCGGATTGTTGAATAGCTCGCCCATTGCCAGCGGCGTCGCGCACTGCTGACGGATCTGGCGGAACCAGGCGATATCCTCGGGCGCCAACGCGTCTTCAAGGAAGAAAAGTTTGAACGGCTCCACATCTTTGGCGAATTCGACCGCGTGAATCGGGACAAGGCGCTCGTGGACGTCGTGAAGCAACTCGACTTCTTCGCCGACCTGTTCGCGCGCATACGCAATCATGTCGAGCATCTGACGGCAATAGTCTCGCGGGTCGAAGTAAGCGCCGGGCGGGGCGTTCCGCGGCTTTATAATCGGGCTCCCTTGCCCGCCGTAGCCGCCCATCTGCACACGGATGAAACGGTAACCCTCCTCCATGTAGGCGCGCACATTGTCCGCGACTTCCTGCTTGTCGCGCCCGTCCGCATGCACGTAGACATGAGCGGCTTCGCGCGATTTGCCGCCCAGCAGGTCGCAGACGCTCATGCCAGCGCGCTTGCCCTTGATATCCCAGAGCGCCTGATCCACGCCGGAGATGGCGTTGTTGAGTACGGGACCATTGCGCCAATAGCCGTGCACCATCGACATATTCCAGATCTCTTCAATGCGGTCGACATCGCGCCCCAACAGGAAGGGTTTAAGATGCCGTTCGATGGCGGTCGCCACTGCGAAGATGCGCTGCGTGAACGTGGCGCAGCCCAAGCCGTACAGCCCCGGCTCGGAGGTGATAACCTTGACGATGCACAGCCGCGATTTGCCCGGCTGGGTCAAGATGACTTTAATGTCTTCGATGGTGATTGGATTTGGCATGGTGTATCATTTAAGCAGAATGGCTACAAAATTGAAGTTCACGTCTCTCAGATTTGTTCAGTCTGTTGCCCGGCAAATGCAATCGAAGCAATTGACAATTTGCTTCAATTCTGTTACGTTCGTGCTAAGTTGACTGGCTTTTGGCGAAGGATTTAGGCAATGGCGCAAAACGTAGCCACCCGAAGCGACTCTGAGCGCATTGCTGTCTTGGAAGAGGCGCTGCGACACCTCGCAACCAAAGAGGATTTCGCCGACCTTCGCGCCGAGCTGCGCACGATCAAGTGGATCGTCGGTCTTGGCATTCCCGCCACCGCCGCAACAGTTGGTCTCATTGTACAGCTGCTTGGTCAATAGCCCGTTTAATCGCTCCCCCACCCTCACAATCCCAGCATCGCGCCGCGGCGCTTGTAGCCATAGAGCGGCAGATCCAACTGACCATCGCCAAGCAAGCTCTCCACGCTGAACCCTTGAATGACGGGATAACTGCCCCAGGCGTCGCTGAATGTCGCCTTGACGCGTTGATTTTCAACCGTGCCGAGCTGATCGCCAAAGCAGACCATGACGCCCGCCGTCGCTTCATATCGGCGCACGGTCTCGTGCAGCGCCTTCACCGAGTCGGGGCTGACGTTGCCGCCTTTGACCTGCACGATGGCGTATTCCGGCTTGACCTTCCTGCCCTCGCGCACAGGGAAGAACTTGAGCACGCCATCGACTCCGCCATCCGCGCCTTTCTCGCCCGGCTCGCGGAACATGCCTTCGGCGCCGATGTAGCCGCAGACCCACTTTTCGAATTCGAAGGGGTCCTGCCGCGCCAGCGCCCGCGCTTCGGCGACCGAATCGGGGGTGCCGCGCAGGTCGAGATCATCGGCGTTGAGATATTTGAAATTGTGCAGGATGCGGTCGCGGATGAGCCCGGTGGAGAACTTGGAAATGTCGATGCCGATCCATTTGCGTCCCAGCGATTCGGCGGCGTGAACGGTGGTGCCGCAGCCGCAGAAGGGATCGAGCACGGTGTCGCCTTCGTTGCTGCTGGCGCGGATGATGCGGTCCATAAGGGCGAGGGGCTTTTGTGTGGGGTAGCCTAATTTTTCCGTTCTAATTCGTCCTACAGGTGTAAAGTTGGGCCACCATGTTTCGGGAATCTTGCCTTTTTTCAAGTAAGCATCCCGTAAATCTTCCGTCAAAGCATCTCCAATCATTGCACACGAACGATTGAGGTTGAGTCTCTTATGAGGAACGCGTATGTCGTCACGATTGAACTTCCAGGCCTTCCCAAAGTTGTACCAAAAAATAATGTCATGTTTTCGATTAAATTGGCGCATACCAGGCGACCCAGGGCCCGTGTAACACCACACAATCTCATTCCGGAAATTCTTGCGCCCGTAAATCGCATCCATCAACAACTTGAGATAATGGCTGGCGGTCGGATCACAATGCAAATAGATGCTGCCCGTGTCTTTGAGCACGCGCCGCATGGCTCGCAGGCGCAGCGCCATGTTCAGCAGGTAAGACGCTAACGATGTACCCTTCCTGCCTCCCCCGCGCTCATTTGTTCTATGTCTTGGGCGAACTTGATGATAGTCGCCAGCGGACGCGTACGCGGGTCGCGCTGTAAGTCGTCCAGGGTCTCGGCGTCTTGGTCGCTCCACTTCCAGATGTCGACGAAGGCTTCGACCGGTTTGTGGGTTTTGTCGCGGCCTTTGAAAGGCAGGTTGTATTTTGAGTTGGAGTTGAATGGCGGGTCGAGGTAGATGAGGTCAATCGAGGCGTCAGGAATGGCGCTGCTGTCGTTCAGCACATCAAGGCAGTCAGCGGCGAAAAGTGTGCGGTTCATTGCCGATGCCAGATAGCGACAGTTGGCTTAGCGAAGGACGGTATACAGGAAACCAGCCAAGGCAAGCTGAGAGGCAATCACCCACATGACGATCAGACGAGTATGCCGTTCCAGATCTGCCTTTGTAGCCAAGTGCGGCCGTTCCGTTTCCAAGGCGGTTTCCACTTTGGTTAGCCGCTCTAAGATTGACGTGAACTGGCTTGTCGTATTATCTGCGCTTGCCATCAATTATGCCTCGTAATTCATGGGTCAGACCCATTATAACACGCGACAGCGATTGGTCAATTTGCCGATCCCCTCGATCGCCACGCTGACGACGCTGCCCTCGCCCAGAAACTGCGGCGGATTCTGCGCTTTGCCGACGCCGCTTGGCGTGCCAGTCAGGATGATGTCTCCCGGGTTCAGCGTGAAAGCGCGCGAGAGATAGGCGATCAGGAAACGCACATCGAAGATCATATCGGCGGTTGAGCCGTTCTGCATCTCGACGCCATCCACCGTCGTCGCGATGCGGAGCCGCTGCGGGTCGGGGATTTCATCGGCGGTGACGACTACAGGACCGAGCGGGCAAAAGGTATCCAGCCCCTTCGCGCGCGTCCATTGTTTATCGCGCGTCTGCAAATCTCGCGCCGAGACATCGTTCGCGATGGTGTAACCAAAGACGTAATCCAGCGCCTCCTCCGCGGATACTCTGCGCGCCGTTTGCCCAATGATGACCGCCAGCTCGCCTTCCCAATCCACCTGCGCCGTCATATCAGCTTCCCATTCGATCAGGTCGCCATCAGCGATAACCGCGCTGGGCATGACAGCGAAGACCAGCGGCTCGCTCGGCGCCTCGTTGCCCAGCTCGCGCGCGTGTTCGGCGTAATTGCGGCCGATCGCCAGGATCTTGCCCGGTTGCAGCGGTGGCAGAATCCTCGCGTCATCCAGCTTGTCGAGCAGGCCGGTCTCCACAAAGGCGGCCTCCGTGGGCATCAATTCGGTCATGTCTCGCAGGCCGAGCCGCAAGATTTCGGCGTCATTCAAGAGGCCGACATAGGTTTCGCCATCTATGGCATATCGCAGCAGTTTCAATGTTCTGTCGCTCCTGATTCAAGTCCTCTCAAGTTATTCTATGTGATGCGTCCCGCATTCGCCACATCGCCGGCGACGGGGAGTGGTGAATTTCATTGATAGCGCGACAAACCCCCATCCCCCGGCCCCTT
>JAPPFH010000150.1 GCA_028875185.1 Chloroflexota bacterium
TCTGCACCTTGTCGGTACGCTCATATGGCTACGATAAAATGTCAACAGAACCTAATTTGCATTGCGCTACAGGTAATGTTGTTTACTGCTGAGAAGCATGGAACCAGGAGCAACATATGATAGAAACGTTGATGCTGATTGGCCTGGGTATAGTCTGCCTGTATACGATTGTTCTGGTGGCTACCGTTACATACGATGTGCTGACTGGGCGAATCAAGCGGCTTGAAGGCATCGCGCATAGAAACAGTCAGGCTCCGCTTGTTGAACAGCGGCAAGACACATAAGTCGGTGCGTTGCCCTTAGCGCTCGATTCAAGGATACGGAATCAACTCCACCTGCGGCAGGAAGCGCTCCATGTCTGCAACAGCGTAGGCGGCAGTGCCCGGTTGCAAACAGACCGCGGTCGCGGCGGCGATGCCGAGGCGCAAGCCCTCTTCCAATGGCGAATCATGATGCAGCGCGTGCGCCAAGCCCGCGAGCACCGCGTCGCCAGCGCCGGCCGGGCTGCTAACCTCGACCGCGATTGGCGGGATGCGATAGCTGCGATCATTGAGCAGCGCCAGCGCCCCGTCTTTGCCCCTGGTGATGACCACTTGCGTGCCGAAGCGCTCCATAATCGCGCGACCGGCTTGGTATAACTCGACGTCCGTATCCAGCTTGCGGCCGACCAGCGCCGAGAGTTCGTGTTCATTCGGCTTTATGAAAGTTGGGCGAGCGGCCAAGCCGGCGCTCAGATTCGGCTCGGCGGCATCAAATATCACCGGCGCCTTTGCCTCGCGCGCAAGCTCTATGGCGTCAGCGTAGAAGTCGGGCGACATGCCCGACGGCAGCGACCCGCCGGTGATAACGACGGTCGCCGATGGCAGCGCCGCCTGGTAGCGCGCAAGCAATGCTTCGACATGCTGTGGCTCAACGTTCATGGATGTGGTTGTGATCGTAGTGTGCTCGCCGGTTGATTCGTCGATGATGACCGTGTTGATGCGCGTCTCGCCGCCGACCTCGATAAAATCGGCCCTCACGCCGAGGTCCTCCAGCATGCGTTTCACTTTTACGCCGACAGCGCCGGCGGCCAAACCGAGCGCCAGACTGCCGACGCCCATGCGCCCCAGGATCCAGGCGGCGTCGGTCGGCTTGCCGCCCATGCTGTGATAAGCGCGCGTGGCGCGGATCGTGGTGTTGGTCGTCAGCGCCGGAACGAAAACGGTCAAGTCGAGCGTGGTATTAGGCGTGAGGGAGACGATCATAAATATGTTAGTCGTCGCGGAAGTTCGAAATCGCCGATTCCATAGCTTCGCGTTCATTGCGCAGCAGCGGGCTGGCGCCCAAATGCTGCGACATCATGATCATATAGGCGTTGGTGTCGAGGCGTTCGACCGCGTCCAGCGCCGCTGGCAGATTCTTCCCCATCAAGAATAAGCCATGCCAGGGGGCGAGCGCCCCGGCGGCGTGTTTGGCGATCATTGCCTCGCGGCCGCGCATGGTGGCGACGATGCGCTCGCCGAGTTTGGGGCTATGGGCGGGCGCGTATTCGATGACTGGCGTGGTTCCGAATTTTCGCGTCGCTTCCATCACCGGCGGCATCGGCAGATTGGCGCAGGCGAAGACCAGCAGATTGCGCGGATGGGCGTGGATGACCGCCGTTCCGTAATCGGCTAAGTTCCCATGCAAGCCGAAGTGCACGGCGCTCTCGCGGGTCAAGCCGCCATCGCCGCAAAGGATTTCGCCGCCCTCGCTGACGACCAGCACATCCTCCGGCGCCAGTTGCCATTGTTTGCTCTGCCCGGCGAGGGTGGGCGACATGCAGAAGACATCGCCGACGCGCAAGCTGATGTTTCCGCCGCCGGCATCGGTCAGATTGCGGTCGAACAAGAAGCGCCCGATACGCGCCACCAGCGCCCGCCCGGCAAGCACCTCATCCGTCAAGACCGCGCGCGCTTCAAGCATTCGCATTTCTCCCCCGTTTCGATATAATGCCATTATAGCTTCCCACGTCAGTCGGACAAAGAATACACTTGATTACAAGCCAATTTTTTCTTCATCAGACTAGAACCGGTCGTTATGTCGGAGTCTAAGCGGCTGGCTGAGAAAGGGATGGAGAATGCACGAAATTCATCCACGACGACAAGCAGTAGCCGTACGCAAAGTTTATCTACCGGAGTTCAGCTTTAACCGTATTCTTACTGGCGATGCCAGAAAATTGATGCCCTCAATACCTTCCAATAGCGTAGATCTCAGCTTCTGGTCGCCTCCATATTTTGTTGGTAAGTCCTACGAAAAGGATTGGAGTTTCGACGAGTGGCAATCGCTGATTAGGGAGGTTGTTTCACTGCATTCTCGAGTCTTGAAGCGGGGTGGCTTTATGGCAGTCAACATTGGGGACATTTTGTGCTTCCAGGACGATTCCATGCCGCGATATCAGGCCGATAACGTACGTCGTAAGAAAAGCCCGGTAACGAAGGAACAAATAATTGAGCTTCAGCAGCAATACCCGAAGGCGCGCCGTGTAGATTTAGCAAAGATGCTCGGCTGTAGTGAACAGACTGTACAGCGGAGACTCGAACATAACAATGTTCGTGGTGGCAAACAGATCGCATCAACTCGCGTAAAACTGACAGGTTGTATGGTGGAAGAGTGGGCGCTACAGTCTGGGCTGTACCTCTATGATCAGCGCATCTGGCAAAAAGACCCTTGTTGGGCGAATTGCCGCTGGCACTCCAATTCCTATCGGGCAGTCGATGAGTTTGAACACATCTATGTCTTTTGGCAACCGGGCATCACGGAATACGATCGCCAACGCTTGAGCAATAGCGAATGGTCTGAATGGGGGTCGCGTGGGGTTTGGCAGATTCGTTCGGTGCAACGCAACGATCGTCACGAAGCCGAGTTTCCTGAAGAGCTTGCTAGTCGGGTAATTCGACTTTTGTCGCCAGCTAAAGGGGTTGTTCTTGATCCGTTCGTCGGCTCTGGCACAACAACCGCTGTAGCTAGACAGCTTGGCAGACGGTGGCTCGGTATAGAGCTAGATGATCGTTACGCAGAAGAAGCTCGGAAGCGCGCGTATGTTTCCTGAGCAAATGGAAACTTTGGAACAGACGTCATTTTCGATGGTAACACAAGCGCTAACGGACTATGCCTCGCAAGCGGTGGATATTTTCAAAGAAGAAGTGGATCAGCCTCAAGACATAGCCGAAGACGTAACGAGAGAAGCCATTGAATTAATGGGCTTACCTCAGATACACATGCGACTTTACGGTAAGGTTGACATTAAGAAAGCCGTTTATGTCTTCTTGCCAGAAGCTATTCCTGTCGCGCTCATGCTCGACGCGAAAGCAGAAAAGCCAAGTGGTGCTGGTTCAGCGACAATTCAGATGTCGCAAACCTCGATGCGTGTGAAAATGTGGCGCCAAGATCAAGCCATTGATGAGGCAGGTAAATTGCCGTCATTTATCGAACGCGACGGCCGTAATCTTTATGTTGTTACGGTATTTGCAAAGTACATCTACGATGTAATCGACGGCGCGCATGTTCTAAAACGTATAATAGCGGCTTGTTTACCTAATGGTCTATTACAAGACCGGTACAATCCAAACGAGAATGATACAATCTGGCGAGTCGGTAGAAACGCGCCGACGCTAGGCGAGGATTTCCGAGTGCGTATCAGTTTTGCTGAGCTGGGGAGCAAAGCAAGCTGGCGTGTTCAAGACATCGAATTTCCCTCAACTGACTCGTGAACTATTTTTGTGTATTTGATTTAGTGAAGGTTTACATTGGAACCATTCGAATTCGCCAGCGCAGCCCGTATCATCTTTGGCGATGGCAGCGCAAGCCAGCTACCCCAACTCGCGCGGGACATGGGCAGCCATGCATTGCTCGTCACCGACAGCTTCCAGCCCGATTCAGTATCGCGCCTCATTGACGCGCTGCGGAGCGCCACGTTGCGACTGACTCATTTTCCCGTCAGCGGCGAGCCAACGGTCGAGCTGATCGATGAGGCGAAAGCGATCGCCGCATCCGCTGGCTGTGATCTGGTCATCAGCATCGGCGGCGGCAGCGTCATCGACACAGGGAAGGCGAGCGCCGCGCTGATTCCCAATGAGGGCGAAGTCCTCAATTTTCTCGAGGTCATCGGCGCCGGGCGCAAGCTGTCTGCCGATCCACTGCCCTTCATCGCGCTGCCGACAACAGCCGGCACTGGCGCTGAAGTCAGCAAGAACGCGGTGCTCGGCTCGAAGGCGCATCGCGTCAAGGTCAGCCTGCGCGACAATCGCATGTTGGCTGACATTGCCCTGGTCGATCCGCAACTGACGCATTCGGTACCGCCTACGGTCACCGCCAGCACTGGCATGGACGCGCTGACGCAGGTGCTCGAGCCTTTCGTCTCCCACCTCGCCAATCCGCTGACGGACGGCATGTGCGCCGAGGGCTTGCGCCGCGCCGGGCGCTCGCTGCGGAGGGTTTATGCCGCGCCGGATGACGCCGAGGCCCGCCGCGATATGGCGCTGACGAGCCTGCTGGGCGGCTTGGCGCTGGCCAATGCCAAGCTCGGCGCTGTGCATGGATTCGCCGGCGTCCTCGGTGGGATGTACGACGCGCCCCATGGCGCTATCTGCGCCGCGCTGTTGCCACCGGTGATGGAAGCGAATATCAAAGCCTTGCGAGCGCGCGAGCCCGAGAACCCCGCCGCGCGGCGCTACGAATTCGCCGCCCAGTTCTTACTTTTTGACAATGACGCGACCGCTCAGGATGCGATGGATTGGATCAGCGAGACCAGCCGCCTCTTCGACATCTCGGGCTTGGGCGCCTACGGCCTGCGCGAGGAAGACTTTGACGAAATAGTCGCGAAGTCCAGCGTGTCCAGCAGCATGAAGGGCAATCCGATTGTGCTGACGGAGGCTGAACTCCGCGATATTCTACACGCGGCTTACTGAGTGGGCTGGGGCATGATTTTCAGGAGAGGCTCTCGCCGGACTACAATCATCACCGCTTATGTTGTTGCTGTCGTCATCCTCTATTTCGGGCGCCAGCACGCAACGACCCTGCGCGCGCCAGCCAGCGAGCGGGTAGCGAACGCGCTCATCTTCATCTCCGATACCGACTCGATCGACGCCGGACGCGGGTCGAACTCGGTTTACCGGATCGACGTCGACACTCCCCGTTCCATCAAGCGCATCGTCGGCTCGATTCCGCATGGCGAGGGCTACCTGCGCATCAGTGATATCGACTGCGAAAGCGCCTCTCAGCAGCTTGTGCTCGCCAGCCATCGGCGCGATCTCAACGGCTTCCACCATGCGCGACTGGACGGCTCGGGCTTGCATCTAGACCAACCGGCCACAGGCAGCTTGCTAGCGGCAACGCGCCAAATCGCCATCGCGGCGGATGGCCGGGGCATTGTCGTCTCACGCCAGTTTGAAGACTTCGCGGAGCCGCGCTTTGGCTTGGTCGCCGGCGATCTCTTCAGCCGCAATTTCAAAATGTACCGAGCGCCATCGGCAGACAGGTCTTATATTTCGCCGGTCTTTTCACCCAGCGGGCGTCTGCTCGCCTACATAGCCAAGCGCCATGACGATGATGCTGAGTGGGCCTCCCAGCTGGTCGTCGCCGTTTCCGGCGGGCGGCAGGAGCGTGTCATTTTCCAGACGGACCGGCAAATCAGCGAAGTCGCCTGGTCGCCGACGGGAGAGTGGCTGGCGCTGGTGGTGGATCGGCAAATCTACCGTATTCATGGCTACGGCGGCGAAGCGCCGACCAGGCTGACCGACCACATCGGCGGCGCGAGCTCGCCGCGCTGGTCGCCCGATGGCGCGCAAATCAGCTACGTTGCGCCCTCGTCCTTCCGCGGGCAGAATCAGCTCTTCGTTATGAAAGCCGATGGAACCGGCAAGCGGCGCGTTGCCAATATCCGCGGCAAGCTGGTCAATGGCTGTTGGGTATAAATCAATTAGTGTGACGCTTTGGCCAGTTTGCGAGGCGTGAAAAAGACCCAAATGGCTAACGCGCCAATCAGTAAAAGCGCGCTCAATCCGACCAGCGTCGCCTCATAGCCGAGCGCCATAATCGCCAGCCCGCCCAGCACAGGGCCGGCCACCTTGCCGAAGTTCTGCATCATGCCGATCAAGCCCATGCCCGCGCCCAGGTGTTCCGGGTTGATGCGGTTGGAAACCAGCGCAATCGCCGCCGGGAAGATCAGCGCCTGCGCCAGCCCCATCAGCGCCGCCGGCAATAGGAAAGCCAGCCCTTGAGATAGCGCGCGTACCAGGGGCAGCGCCGCCGCCAAAGTCAACATGCCCAGGCTGATCGCCGGCAGATAACCCAAGCGATCGCCCAAGCGGCCGCAGAATGGCTTGCCCAGCACATGGACAGCCTCGCTAAGGCTGAAGAACAAGCCGACTAACACGATGCTAACGCCCGCTTCCAGCGCATAAATGGGCAGGAATGCTTTCAAGGTGTAAAGCGCGATGAAGGTAATCGCTTCCAGCCCGCCGGTTAGCCAGACGGCCGGCGTCCGCCCCCCGTCGCGGAGGGCGGCGGCTACCTGACGCCAGGCTGGCTCGCCCCGCCCCTTGCGTTTCCGCGCGCGTGTCTCCGGTAAGCTCAGTATCGGCAGGAAGACGGCGCAGCTGACGATGCCTATGATGGTGAAAACCGACGTCGCGTCCATCGAGAGCAGCAGCCAGCCAGCCAGCGCCGGCCCCACGATATAACCGCCGCTGCGCGCCATTTGAAACCAGCCGATGTCCTCGGCGGTCTTGTCGTCGCGCGCGCGCTCGGCGATGTAGGCGAGGGTGACCGGACCGTAAATTGCCGTCGCCAAACCATGGACCAAGCGTATCGCCAGCAACTGTTCCGGCGTCTGGATGAAGCGGTACAAGAAGGGCATGAAAGCGAAGAATGCGGTCCCGATCAAGAGCCAGACGCGCCGCCCCCAGCGATCGGACAAGATGCCGAAGAGTGGCTTGAGGAAAAGCCCGGTTACGGTGGAGACCGAGACGATCAACCCGAGGAAGGCGCCCGACGCGCCCAGCGCCGCGGCGAAGATTGGCAGCAGCGGCGTCTTGCCCATCTGATAGGCGGAGCGCGCTACGAAGTCCGCCAGCATCAATAATAGGAAGGGTTTGGAGCGTTTCATGGTCCTGTTCATTTCGAGACACGCTGAGTAGGAAGACGTGATAGCGTATAGTTTAGCTGTGCGCGTCGAACCGATGAGCGTTGTCGCCTCGGCAAATACACGCCACAACTATTGCAGTTTCAGCACAGCCTTGCCAAAGTGATCAACCTTGGCGACATGTTCAGCATTAGTTTGCTTCCAGCGATCTAATCGCAGTTGCCCTGCGTCGTCACATAGTCGGCGCTGATCCAGCCCAGCGCGCCTTGATGGTCGACCTTGATCCAACTCGGCGTCCGCGCCAAAACCGCGAGCGTCGTATTCGCAGACACGACGCTGATGCGATTGCCGTTGGGCGCGTCACGGAAATTGAGACCGCTGGCTGTGGTTACAGCGCAATCGGACAGCGCCCGGCTGACCGGGATGGTTTCAATGGCGCCGATATCACAGCGACCAGTTACCGAACGCGCGCCGCCAATCTGATCGGTAGGCAGGCAGAATCGTGGATCGGCGGCGGTAATCAGTGGGCTGCCGGGCATTGGCGAAACATAGGCTTGCGAGTCGGTCGCCTCCTCAAGCATGGGGTCGCCGCTCAGCTGGGGCGAGCATGTTCCGTCGGCGATGAAGTTGCCGGCATTCTGCGCGAGTCTCCCATGACAGTGAACGGCATCTCCACGGCCGACTATGACACTGTTGCGCATACGGATTGCGCCCTGGTTGTTCTTTTCGATATAAATCCCGGTTCCGTAGCCGGCGTTATTCAGCATCGTTACGTGAGTGAGCGCCAAGCTGAGGCGGCTAGGGATATAGCTGGAACGAATCCCGCCGTATATAGCGCCGCCAACGGCAGCGACATTTCGAATGAATGTGCTATTGCTGATGTCAACGGATAGGGCCTCTTGAGCGCTGATTGCGCCGCCGGTTCCGTCGCCCCGCTGGCTGAAGTTGCGGACGAAGCTGCTGTTCTCAATGGTGATGACGCCGCTATTAAACGCATAGAGCGCGCCCCCATCGAAGACCGCTCTATTGCCAACAAAGCCGCTTCTGTTGATGATCAGACGCGTCGTCTTATCTTCTATGGAGATTGCGCCGCCAAATTGCGCCTTATTGTTGCGGAACGTGGAGTCATTGATTACTACCTGCGCCGCGCCACGCAGCCGTATCGCTCCGCCGTATTCAGTGTAACGGGCGCTGGCGTCGCCGTCCGCCAGCGTCAAGTTATTTATCGTCAGTTTGCCGGCCCTGACATCAAAAATGCGAAAGCGCCCGTCGCCGCTTAGCGTGTAACCGTTGCCTTCTATTGTGATGTCGCTGGTGATTTGTGGCAGCGGCTTATCCAGCGTGATGTCCCTGATCAAATAGAAGCTGTCGGGTCCATTGCCAGCCGGGCAGGCGCCAAAGGGCGCGTCGGTATTGGCGGCGACGATCTGTTCAGGCAGCGGGCAGATCTCCAGCGCTTCAGGAATCGGCGGCGCCGCGGTCGTCGATTCAACCGCCCCGATGTCGCAGCCGCCTCCATGAGGGCGAGCCATGCCGATCTGATCGCTTTGGAGGCAGAACTCCGGGTCAGCGGCATCAATAGCCGGGCTGCTGTCCCGCAGCGGATGCCAGGCGGGTTCTCCCGTCAAGTCGTCCAGAAGGGGATCAACGCTGCGGAAATGACCACAAGTTCCGTCACGACTCAATGTGCCGGCGATTTGCTCCAGCGCGCCAACGCAATCCTCATGTGAGCCCGAGCCGTCGATAATGCTATTGCGCAGCCTGACGATTCCGCCCCAGTTCGCGATGGCGTCCCCGGTAAAGGACGCGCCATTATCCTTCATCGTTGCGTGGGTCAGGGTCAGCTCGCCGTCATCGAGCGCGGCGACGCCGCCGTGTCCGCCCGCCCGATTGCCGTGGATTGTCGTATTGGTAACTTGAACAGCGCTTGCCTCTATATGTAACATGCCACCAGCGCCGTCCGCCTTGTTTTTCACGAAGCTGCTCTGGGCAATCTCGACTGTGCCGCCATTCATATCCAGCGCGCCGCCGTCGACTGCGGCGAGGTTGCCGGAGAAACTGCTGCCCGTGACCGTCAGCCCGCCACTGTTGCTTAAGTTCGCTATTGCCCCGCCGTTGGTCGCCTTATTGTTGCTGAAGGCGCTATGCTCTATGAAGACTTGGGCGCCATTCGCAAAACTGATTGCGCCGCCATCACCTTGCACGGTGTCGACCATCGCTTCAGGGCTGGGCCAGTAATAGGTGACGCGCAGGCAGCCATCGTTATCCACGACGCTCGCCGCGTCGGCGCTGCCGCGGTTCTCTTCGACGATGTGACTCGCCGCAACAACACAATTCGTATCGAATTCGCTGGCTTTGACGCGCGCCGTCCCACCGTCGGCATATAGCGCGCCGCCGCCGTTTGCCGCGGCATTTTCGGCGAGAGTGGAATTCTCCACCGTCAGTTGAGCGCCATTCCGCAGCCTTATCGCGCCACCATATTCCGCCTCGGGCGCTCTGCCTTTGGTCAGCGTCAAGTGCTTGATGGTTAGCTGGCCGCCGTCGACGTCGAAGATGCGGGTTTTCCCGCCGCCGCTAATCGTATGGCCGCCGCCCTCAATCGTGATCGTGCCCGTGATCGGCGGCAGCGGCTCGCTCAGCGTGATGTCCTCCGCAATCGTGATGATGTCGTGGCTCGTCCCGGCCGGACAGTTGCCAAGGGCTGTGTCGGTGTTGGCCGACTTGATGCGGTCGGATAAGACGCAGACTCGATCGTCCGCGGCCGCGGGCGGAAGCGCTGAAGCAAAGACCAGGGCAAACAACAAGAAACAGACAAAACTTCTTGAACTGTTGCATCGCGCTGCTGGCATATCGATCACTTCTCCATTCTGACGCCAAAGAGACGCCGACCTTGCAATGCTCAGACCGGTCTAGTCTCACATGAAACTTACACATGCAAGTCATTCCACCTTAAGCGCAACCTTGCCGAAGCCGGCATTGCTGAGCATCGTATTGAACTCGGCCAGATTGCCATCGACGATGTCGTTGAACTTGTCGACGGCGCCATCTATATCGGCGGCGATTTCGGCGAAAGCCTCGCCTTCGTAATCGGTCGGCTTGTAATCGCCCAGGTTGACGTTGAAGCTCAAGTTGCTCAATTGCGTCGCCAGGCGGTCGCCGTTGTTCATGGCATCGGGCCACCCGGCGCGCGTCTCCGGGATCATCAACTCTTTCTCGACTTCCAGCACCTGTTCCTCCAGCGCCTTAGCCGCATCAATGATGCCGGCTGCTGAATCCAATCCGGCGAGCCGCTCGCGCCAGCCTTTGAGCTGCGCCCGCACATCGCGCATCTGATTGATCGACTTGTGCGTCGCCGATAATTTGTCGCGGATTTGCAGCAGCAGATCAAATTGCGCTTGCAGATCGGCTTCGCTCGCTTCGACGCCGGCTTCCTTCACAATCTCGAATGTTTGGCTCAGCGCCTCGTCGCCGACCGTGAGCGTGACGCGGTAGGCGCCGGGCACGGCGTGCGGTCCCTTGATGAAGCCCTGCTGATTATCATCATGGGGCGCGACCTTGCGCGCATCAGGATAGCGCAGGTCCCAGACGAAGCGATTCCAGCCGGCGTTGGATGGGATGCGCAGTTCTTTTTCTACCCCATCCCCCGGCCCGGTGCCCCCTCGGTCCCCCGCCTCACGGGGGATGTTTCCCGAAGCATCAGGGAAGGGGAGATTTGCCTTATCTTCTTCGTCGGCGTGGAGGCTCTTGAAAGTCTTGACCTCGTTTCCAGCGGCATCGTCGATGCGCAGCGTGATGGTCGTTTCGGGCTGCTCGCGCAGGTAATAGGTGATGACCGCGCCCATGGGCGGATTGGTTCCGCTGTCGAGATAGGTATGCTTGACGCCGCGCTCGGGCGTCTCCTCCTTAACGTAGGCGGCGACCATGCCCAGCGTGCTCATATATTGCTTGCCATCGCCACTTTCGAACAAGCCCTCGAAGACTTTGGGCAAGTGACGCTCGACCGTCCCCGGCTTGAGCAGGTGCATCCCCGCTTCACCGTCGCTGTAGGGGCTACCCATTGGGTCGCCCGCGAATTGATGCAGCACAGTCACATCGTCCAGAATCCAGAACGAACGCCCATGCGTCGCCACAATAAGATCCCGGTTATTGATCTTGAGATCGTAGATCGGCGAAACCGGCAGATTCAGTTGGAAGCGCTGCCATGCGTTGCCAGCATCAAAGGAAATGTACAAGCCGAACTCGGCGCCGAGATAGAGCAGCCCCTCGCGCAGCGGGTCTTCGCGCACGACGCGGCAGAAATGGTCGTCGGCGATGCCATCGACGATCAGCGTCCAGCTCGCGCCGTAGTCCCTTGTCGTGAAGACATAAGGCGCGTAATCATCATTCTTGTAGCGCGTGGCGGTGACGTAGGCGGTGGCTGGGTCATGCGGCGATGGCTCGATCATGGTGAACATCATTGCGGGTAAAGCCTCCCCCTGTTGCGACGGCGGGACCGAGGGGGGTAAGGCGGGCGTGATGTCGGTCCAGGTGGCGCCATGGTCGCGCGTGATATGCAGCAAGCCATCATCGGAGCCGGCCCAAATGACGCCCGGCTCGTGCGGCGATTCCGCCAGCGTGTAGACCGTGGCGTAATGCTCGGCGCCGACCGCGTCGCGATTAATCGGACCGCCCGAAGGCTTCAGTGTCTCCGGATCGGCTCTGGTCAAATCGGGGCTGATCTCTTGCCAGCTCTGCCCCTCATCGGTCGTCTTCAGAATCTGATTGCCGCCGATGTAGAGCGTGTTCGCGTCGTGCGGCGAGAAGACAATCGGGTAGGTCCAGGCGAAGCGGTATTTGTCCGCCCCCGCGCCCAAGCCGGTGGAGCTGCGCGGCCAGGTCGCAATCAAGCGAATCTGCTGTATGCGATGGTCGTAGCGCTGCAAGCTGTTGCCGCCGCCGGGCGAGCTGCCGATGGCGCCGACATATACTATGTTCGAGTCAGCGGGATCCACAGCGATGTATCCGCTTTCGCCCGAGCCGATGATGTCGCAATCTTCCCAAGTGATCGACGAGTAGCGGCTGCGGCTGGGCACGCGCAAGCTCGAATTGTCCTGCTGCGTGCCATAGACGTAATAGGGCTCGTTGCTATCGACATCGAGATGATAAAACTGCGCCGTCGGCTGGTTGTATATGCTCGACCAAGACAGCCCCCCGTTCAGCGAGACGCAAGCGCCGCCGTCGTTGCCGTGGATCATGACCTTGTTGTTGCCTGGATGAATCCAGAGGTCGTGATCATCGCCGTGGGGCGTGGTGATCTCGCTGAAGTTATGCCCGCCATCTGTCGATTTCCAGAAACTGAGGTTATTGATATAGATTGTATTGGCGTCCAGCGGGTCGGCGGTCAGGTGCATGTAATACCAGGCGCGCGAGATGAAGCGGTTGTCCTTGCTGCCGACCACCCAGGTCTCGCCATAGTCATCGCTGCGGTAGATGCCGCCATCGGGCTGATTTTCGATGATGGCCCAGACGCGCCCCGGCTGCGCTGGCGACGCCGCCATTCCGATCTTGCCCAACAATCCCTTGGGCAAGCCTTTGCGCACGCTGATATTTTCCCATGTGTCGCCGCCATCCATCGAGCGCCAGATGCCGCTGTCTTCGCCGCCGGAGGAGATATTCCAGAAATTGCGATAAGCTTCCCAGAAGGCGGCATAGATGACACGCGGGTTGTTCTTGTCGATAGTCAGGTCGATGGCGCCCGCTTTTTCGCTGACATGCAGAACGTTCTCCCAGGTCTCGCCGCCGTCCTTCGAGCGATAAACGCCGCGCTCGGGATTCGGTCCAAAGGCATGCCCAAAGACAGCCGCGTAGACCAGATCGGCATTGTCCGGGTGACTGCGGATCTTGGCGATCTGGCGCGTCTCCTTCATGCCCAGATGCTTCCAACTGCGCCCGGCATCGGTTGATTTGTAGATGCCATCGCCGATGGAGACATCAATGCGGATGGTGGTTTCGCCCGTCCCAGCGTAAATGACGTTGGGGTCGGCCGGCGCCACTTCCAGCGCGCCAACGGACGAAGCGGTGAAATAGCCGTCGCTGATGTTCTCCCAATATTGGCCCGCGTCCGTCGTCTTCCAGACGCCGCCGCAGACGCCGCCAAAATAGAAGGTGTTCATATCGCGCGGGTCGCCAGCGACAGCGACGACGCGCCCGCCGCGGAAGGGTCCGATGCAGCGGAATTCGGCTAGTCCAGCGAACTTGGAATCGGTCATGTGACAGTCCTCATGTGCTTGGTGAAAGTGGTGGGATATTGTAAATGATTTCAGCGCGGAGGCACAGAGGGCGCAGAGAATTGTCGCCGGCGGCTTGTATTTTTCGTCATACGCGCTATACTTCTCATGCTTGAATTCCATCGAAGTTCTCGTTCAATTACAAAAAGGAAAGTTCACATGCGGATTAAATGCTTGTTGGTATTGATCGCGCTATTTGTCTTGAGCAGCCTGGGTGGCGCGGCATTGGCGCAGTCGGATATCAAGGATGAAATTAGGGCAACCAAGGCCTATATCCAGGAGCTCGTAGATGAAAAAGCCGAGGTTAGAGTTAAGCTCGAGGCGGCGCGGGCCATCCTCGCCGACCTAAGAGCGCGCCGGGACCAAGCCACAGATAGAGACGAACGTCAGTCGCTCAAAGCGAAGTTGGAGCATGAGCGGGCGCAGAGGAACGCTTTGAAAGCGCGGCGGGATGAGCTTAGAGTGAAGATCGCCGAGGCGCGGGAACATTTGGACTATTTGAGGCAGGTGAAGGCAAACTCATAGCCAGCCAACGCGAAGATACACAATGGCAGCCCGGCGCATGTTGCCGGGCTGCCATCACCGCATCCTGTCGATACCTCCGAGCGCAGCCGCGAAATCTTGAACAAGGAATACGCCGACTACCGCTACGAACGCCGCGTCAAAGGTTCATCAGCAGTACCTCGCAAGTAGACTCAGCAAGCCCTCACAAGCTATCCTTCGCGACATTCGCGTCCTTGAGGTTCAAAACCGGACCCTCTGCGCCCTCCTCAAAACTTGATGCACTCGGTGGCAAAGAAATACCATCGCCGCTCACTTCGCATTCAATGGTATAATCCCGCCAAGCGGAGGACAGACCCATGACTATCGACATCCCCGAAGATGTCGCGCTACAATTGGAAGAACTGGCAAAACGCAACGACGTCGAAGTGGGCGAATTGCTTTGCGACCTGCTTGAGCGCTACGACGAGGAGCGTGCCGCCAAACAGAAGCGCCGGGCGACAGGCGCCGACTTTGCCAGAAACGCCAAAGCCGCCGGGCTGTCATCACCGCATCCTGTCGATACCTCCGAGCGCAGCCGCGAGATTCTTAACACAGAATTTGCGGATTATCTGAAACGCCGCGCCAACTGATGAGCTTTATCGCGGACAGCAACTTCGTCTATGCGCTCTACAACGCCAAAGATATCCATCATCAAGACGCGATGAGTTGGCTGTCTCATAACGCAGAAGTTATGCTCGTGCCCGATGTGGTCCTGCCAGAAGTCGGTTATCTTATTGCGCGCGACATTGGCCACAGCGGGATGCAAACTTTTCTCGAGCTCTTGCCATAGTTTGTCGGGCGACCCAACAGATCGTCTCTGCATTTACTTCGGTCCCTTCGCGCCTACATGGCTCACGCGCAAACCCTCGGAGTCCTCACTTAATCTCGGTTGTTTTCCCAAAATGATTAGCTATGCTCTAGTCTGGCGTTTGCAGCATCATTCTTGCTAGCAGTTGGCTGGCGCGCTATATTACGGGCGCGATGGAAAGGGAGTCTGGATGAATGCCAGATTAATCGCAATTGCTGTTCTGCAATTTATGCTTGGCAGCGCCGTATCAGCGCAGCCGGAGATCGTTGCCGGCGTAGCAATCGACAATTGCTGCTTTGTTGACCGGCAATGCGTTGCAGATGGGCAATGGGAGGACGGCTATTGGGCATATCAGCAGGGGCAGTGCCTAGCCCAGCCCCCTGCTGTCAGTTCAGCGCCCCAGCAGACGAGCCAATTTGACAATTGCTGCTTCGTGGACCGTCAGTGCAATACGGATGCGCAGTGGATGGACGGCTACCGAGCATATCAACTGGGGCAGTGCCAAGCCCAGACCCTTCCCGTCAGTTCGAATGCGCCGCAAACGAGCCATGTCGACAACTGCTGCTTCTTGAATTGGCAATGCGAGACGGATACGGACTGGTGGGCTGGTTATCAAGCGAAACAGCGAAATCAATGCGATGCGTCGTCGCCCGGGCTGAGCCTAATCATCGAAGGGTCGCCGGACTTCACCTGGAGAACGCAAGCCGCCCTAGATTTACTGCTGGACAAGGCGCCCTGGTGGTATGCTTACGCGCTCAACGGACTGAACAAGATCAGACAGACCGCGGTTGGAATTGGCGTAAATGTACGGGAAAAGGTATTTGACTTGGAATATCACGATGACAACCCGCCGCATCCTTCTCATGAACCTACGGACGCGGCAGCCCGGGCTTCCGATCTTGTTCATGAGGCGACTCATGTATATCAATATGAGCGCGGCGTAGAACCCGGCGGGTTGCCAGGCGAAACGGAGGCTGTGCAGACGGAACTCCGCGTACTTGCGTTAATTGCGCCCGGTACGCATTTAGTCTCGTATGCTAACCGTATACTCGCGAATATCCATAAACCGGAATGTCAGTGGTGGACTGGCGATTATGCGATGAGGTCATGTGAGTTTGAGTAATATCCGACCGGCAAACCTGGAAGCTGACCATTCAACATTTTCATTCTTTCGTATGCAGCGCCAATAGGCCAGAGGTAGAACCATGGCGCAGGTGAAATTCACGCCCAACCTCAAACGTTTCTTCCCCGACCTTTGCGAATGCGCAATCGACGCCGCCACCGTCGCCGATATCGTCGCCGCCGTCGACCAGCGTTGGCGCGGGCTGGGCGATTACATCATCGATGAGCAGGGCGCCCTGCGCAAACATGTCAACATCTTCGTCGGCGATGAACTCTTGCGCGACAAGCGGGCGCTCTCCGACCGCGTCACCGCCGACAGCAAAATCTTCATCGTCCAAGCCCTGTCGGGAGGCTAGGCGTGAGCGCGCGGGCGTCATCATGGCATTGGACAATGCGGTGTCTCAATATTTGTTCCCCTTCCCTCATTTTGGGGATGCCCGCCATAGAGATGGCGGGTGGGGCTAGGGGATGGGGGTAAGCCTTGCACAACAAACTCCTCGTCGGCACGCGCAAAGGCTTGCTTATCATGTCCCGCAATGGCGGCGACTGGCAGGTCGAATCAGCGCATTTCGAAGCGATACCGGTCGTCTACGCCTTTCGCGACCCGCGCACGGACATCATCTGGGTCAGCCTCGACCACGGGCATTGGGGCGGCAAGCTGCACCGCTCGCGCGATCTGGGCGCGACTTGGGAAGAGGTCGAAGCGCCCAAGTACCCCGAAGGCTATACAGTCCCGCCCGATTTCAGTGTGCCAGCCAAGACCAATTACATCTGGCTGATTGAGCCCGACGGCGCTGACGAGCCGAATCGCCTCTATGTCGGCACCGACCCCGGCGGCCTCTTCCTCAGCGATGACGGCGGCGATACCTTCCAACTGGTCGACACGCTCTGGCGGCATCCCAGCAATACGAATTGGTTCGGCGCCGGGCGCGATCATCCCGGCACGGTCGCCATCCAGGTTGACCCGCGCGACAGCCGCTGCGTGACCATCGGCATCAGCGTGGGCGGCGTCTACGTCAGCCGCGATGGCGGCGAAACCTGGGAAGCGCGCAACCGCGGGCTCTACGCCGATTATCTGCCCGATCCACATCACGAGCACGGCCACGACCCGCATATCATCCTCGCCAGCCCGTCGAATCCCGATGTGCTGTGGCAGCAGAATCACTGCGGCATCTTCCGCAGCGAGAACAGCGGCAGGCAGTGGCGGGATATCTCGGATAAGAATGGCGGACCGGCTGGCTTCGGCTTCGCGCTGGCGGTTGATGACGAAGACGAACGCGTCGCCTGGGTGGCGCCGGCAGTCAGCGCCGAGTATCGCGTGCCAGTTGATCGGGCGCTGGTCATCAGCCGCACCGAAGACGGCGGCGAGAGCTGGCAGGATCTGCGCGCCGGCTTGCCGCAGCAGCATTGTTACGACTTGGTCTTCCGCCATGCGCTGGACAAGACCAGCGACACCCTGGCATTCGGCACGACGGCGGGCAACTTCTACGTCTCTGATGACCGCGGCGACAACTGGCGCTGCCTCACGAATAACCTGGCGGTCGTCTATTCCGTGCGCTTCATGTAGCCGGGCCGCTATTGCCAAACGTGCTAGGATTCGCCGCAGCCCATCGCAATTCACAACTTGGCTCACACAAAATAATGAACCCGATACTATTGAAAATTGTAGGGGCGAGCCACCGGCTCGCCCCTACGCACGGCACTAGGGTAAATTCGGGCGAGTCACCGCCGCCGGTCAGTGTCCACGCGACCTCGCCCCTACAACAGTCCCGTTGCTTAGTGCATTATTCTGTGAATCGACTGCCGAAAGCTTAGAAAATGAGGAAAGACTAATGACAAATTCACCCGATCTCCTGCTTCAGAAAATCCAGGGCTGCCTTTACGGCGGCGCGATTGGCGATGCCATGGGCGGCGTCGCCGAGTGGCGCATGCCGGCTGAGATTCGCGCGCGCTATGGGTATATCACCGACTTGGTCGAAGCCTGGGACGCGCCGAACGACACGAGCGGCCGCGGCGACGGTCGCTACACCGATGATAGCCACATGGTGCAGCTGCTCAGCCGCTGCTATATCGAGCATGGCGGCCACCTCGACGCCCACGAATACTTCCGCCGCATCGGTCCCATGATCGGTTATGAGCAGCGCTGGATCCCCGACCGCGGGCGCGAAATGCCGCTGGCTGAACGGCTCTTCTACCCCGAGAAATGGCTCTTCATCCGCTGGCTGGCTAATGCCGATCCGCGCTATGCCGGCGTCGGCAATATGGTCAACTGCGGCGCCGCCATGTACGCCGCGCCCATCGGCATCATCAACGCCTGCGACCCGCAGCGCGCTTATGCGGAAGCGGTCGATGTGCTCAGTCCGCATCAAGTCAGCTTCGGGCTGGAAGCGGCCGCTGTACAAGCCGCCTGCGTCGCCGAAGCCTTCAAGCCGAGCGCGTCAGTCAGCTCGATCATCGACGCGGCGCTTTCGGTCGCCAAAGAGGGCACTGCCGATTGCATCGCCGCCATCGCCGAAAAAGCCAGCGCCCTGACCGACTGGCGCGCAGCCATCGCTCCCCTGCGCGATGTCATGCGCGAATACGACACTTCAGCCGAGGACGCCAAAAGCGAGCGCGGCAACGGTACTGATGACTGGACGCCCAGCCGCTCGCACAGCATCGAAGAAGTGCCGATCGCGCTCGGCTTCCTGGTGGTCACCGGCGGCGATTATGAGGAGACCATCTTCGGCGCGACCAATTACGGGCGCGACAACGACTCCATCGCGGGCATGGGCGGGGCAATCGCCGGCGCGCTGCACGGCATCGACGCGCTGCGTCCCGAATGGGTGGAGACGATCAATGCAGCCAACCGCATCGACCTGATGCCGCTCGCCGACGAGCTGGCGGCTCTCACGCGCAAGCTGCAAGCCGATCAACTGTCGGCTGCGCAGGCTCGGCGGGATGCCTTTGAGGCGCTGACATCCCCGCCGGATAATTGATATAGGTTCGAGCCACCGCCTCGCCCGTACAAATTTGCGCTGTGATCGCGGGCGAGTCACCGCCTCGCCCCTACAACTTTCCGTTTGATTGGCGCATTATTTCATGAAGCGACTACTGAAAGCGCATGAAAGGATGCAAGAACTGATGACAGAAACAAGGGATCTCCTGCTCTCGAAAACGCTGGGCTGCCTCTACGGCGGCGCTATTGGCGACGCTCTGGGCGCGCCGGCTGAAGGGCGCATGCCGGATGAAATTCGCGCGCGCTACGGTTACATCACCGACCTGGTCGAAGGCTGGGACGGTCCCTCCGATCTCGGCAAGGGCGACGGCCGCTACACCGACGACACGCACATGGCGCAACTGCTCAGCCGCTGCTATATCGAGCGCGGCGATCACCTCGACGCCCACGAATTCATGCGCCGTATCGTGCCCCTGATGGCGCGGGAGACCCGCTGGGTGCCCGAGCGCGGAAAAGAGATGCTCCTGGTCGAGCGCCTCTTTTACCCCGAGAAGTGGCTCTACATGCGCTGGCTGGCCAATGCTGACCCGCGTTACGCCGGCGTCGGCAATATGGTCAATTGCGGCGCCGCCATGTACGCCGCGCCGGTGGGCATCGTCAACGCCTGCGACCCCGCCCGCGCCTACGCCGAAGCGGTCGATATCTTTAGCGCGCATCAAGTGAGCTTCGGCTTGGAAGCGGCCGCCGTTCAAGCCGCCTGCGTCGCCGAAGCCTTCAAGCCGAGCGCCTCGATCAGCTCGATCATCGACGCGGCGCTCAGCGTGGCCAAGGACGGCACCGCCGATTGCATCGCCGCCATCGCCGACCGTGCCAGCACCCTGACCGACTGGCGCGAAGCCATAGCACCCCTGCGCGCAGTCATGCGCGAATATGACACCGCGCCCGATGACTTCAAGGGCGCGCGCGGCAACGGGAGCAACAACTATACGCCCAGCCGCGAACAGTCCATTGAAGAAGTGCCGATCGCGCTCGGCTTCCTGGTGGTAACCGGCGGCGATTACGAAGAGACCATCTTCGGCGGTACGAATTACGGGCGCGACAACGACTCGATCGCCGGCATGGGCGGGGCGATCGCCGGCGCGCTGCACGGCATCGACGCCCTGCGCCCCGAATGGGTGGAGACGATTGACGCAGCGAATCGCATTGATCTAAGACCGCTGGCGGGCGACTTGGCTGCGCTGACGCGGAAGCTGCAAGCGGAACAACTGGCGGCGGCGCAGGCGCGGCGGACGGACTTTGAGGCGCTGACATCCCCACCGGATAATTGATGTACGGGCGAGCCACCCGTTCGCCCCTACAAATTTGCGCTATGATCGCGGGCGAGTCACCGCCGCCGGTCAGTGTCCACGCGACCTCGCCCCTACAGAATTGTGCTATGATTGCGGGCGATTTACACCGCGCGTAGGTCGCCTAGACACTGACCGCCGACACCGCGGATCAATCGCCCCTACACCGGTTCAATTGGCGAGGGATGGGGGGTAACCACATGACCGCGCCAGACAGCCTGACCCAACTTGTCGAAAAATTCGAGCGGGACATCAGCCGCTTCCAGCAGCCCGATTACAACGAAGCCCAACTGCGCGAAGCCTTCGTCAATCCCTTCTTCCGCGCGCTCGGCTGGGACTTGGGCGAGCAGGTGCTGCACGAAGCGGGCTTGCGCAGCGGCGGCACCATCAAACATCCCGACTACACCTTCCTCGCCGGCAACCGCCGCGCCTTCTATGTCGAGACCAAGAAACCTTCCATCGATATCGGCGCCTCGGTAGAGCCGGCCGAGCAGCTGCGCTCCTACGGCTGGTCGGGCGATACCGCGCTGGGCATCCTGACCAACTTCGCCGAGTTCGCCGTTTACGATTGCCGCATTAAGCCGGAGCAGGGCGATTCGCCGGAAGAAGCGCGCGTCCTCTACCTGACGCATGGGCAATACCTTGACCAATGGGAGCGGCTGCGCGCGGCGCTCTCGCCCGAAGCCGTCCGCCAAGGCGCGCATCGCGACCTGCTCGAAGCCGAAGCCAAAGGCGTGCTGCGTGTGGACGAAGCCTTCCTGCGCGATATGGAAAGCTGGCGCGCCGACCTGGCCGAGCACCTGCACAAGCAAGCGCGCTTCATCGACCGCCGGCTGGACCAGCGCGAGCTCAACCACCTGGTGCAGCGCACCATCGACCGCATCGTCTTCCTGCGCATCGCCGAAGACCGCAACCTCGAATCTTACGGCCGGCTGGAGCGCGCCGCCGAAGTCCGCCGCGGCGTCTACAATCAGATCAAGACGCTCTACCTCGCCGCCGACAAGCGCTACAACTCGGGCTTGTTCCACTTCGACCCGGCTGACAAATCCCGCCCCGACGCCGATACCCTGTCGCTGGAAATCTACATCGTCGACAGCGTCTTGCGGCGCATCATCCGCGATCTCTACCCGCCCAAGAGCCGCTATCAATTCTCGGTCATCAGCGCCGATATCCTCGGGCAGGTCTACGAGCGCTTCCTGGGCAAAGTCATCGAAGCGCGCAGCGATGGCGAAACAACGGTCGTGACGGTCGAAGAAAAGCCGGAAGCGCGCAAAGCCGGCGGCGTCTATTATACGCCGGGCTATATCGTCGATTACATCGTCGAGAACACGGTCGGCGCCTTGCTGCGCGATAAGAGCCCCGAGGAAGCGGCGCGGCTGCGCGTGCTCGACCCGGCTTGCGGCAGCGGCTCCTTCCTCACCGGCGCGTATCAATACCTGCTCGATTGGCATCTGAAGCAATACAGCAAAGCGCCGGCGCGCTGGAAGAACCGCGTCCGCCACAGCCCCGATGGCGCGCTCCTGCGCATCGAAGAGAAGCGCCGCATCCTGCTCAACAATATCTACGGCGTCGACCTCGACCAGAACGCGGTCGAAGTCAGCAAGCTGGCGCTGCTATTGAAGATGCTGGAGAACGAGGGCGAACCCGCCGGCATTGACGAGCTGGCCGAGCCGCTGCTGCCCGACTTGCGCGGCAATATCAAATGGGGCAACTCGCTGATCGGCAGCGATTTCTTCGCCGGCGCCGAACTGGCGGACAGGGATGATGAAGAGCTGTATCGCGTCATGCCCTTCGATTGGGCGGGCGGGGCTGGTTTTGGGGCGATTATGCGGTCCGGCGGGTTCGACGCGGTGATTGGGAATCCGCCTTATGTGCGGCAAGAGACGCTGGGCAAGGACTTCAAAGCCTACGCCAAGCGGCATTACGAGACCTATGCCGGCACCGCCGATCTCTATACCTTCTTCATCGAGCGGGGCGTCAAGCTGCTTAACGAGAATGGGCTGTTCGGCATCATCGTCGCCAACAAGTGGATGCGAGCGCGTTACGGCAAGCCGCTGCGCACCTGGCTGAAAAAGCAGGCGATACGCGAAATCATCGACTTCGGCGATTTGCCCGTCTTCCAGCAAGCGACGACTTATCCGTGCATCTTGACGATTGGTAAAGCCCCCCACCCCCAAACCCACTTCGCCGCCGCGCAAATAGACACGCTTGAGTTTTCCAGCCTGCGCGAGCATGTGGAGACGCTGCGCTATGCGGTTGACAAGACGCTGCTGGATGATGGCGGCTGGTCGCTGGCGCGGCGAGAAGTGCAGGCGCTCACGCGGAAACTCTTTGACGCGGGGATGCCGCTAGAGGAATATGCGAATGGGAAGATCCACTACGGCATCAAAACTGGAAGAAACAGCGCATTTATTATTGACGCTGCCACCAAACTGAAACTGATTGAGCAGGATTCATCGAGTGCGGAAATCATCAAACCATTTCTAATGGGAAGGGATATATACCGGTATCAAGAGCCTGACGTAGATCGCTATGTCATCTTCACTAGACGCGGCGTCGACATCAATGATTATCCAGCCATTAAGACGTATCTTGAGCAATATAGGGACATACTGGAACCAAAGCCCAGGGGTTGGATAGGCGCATGGAAAGGACGCAAGCCAGGAAGTTACGCCTGGTATGAAATTCAAGATGCCGTTGACTATTATGAAGAGTTTGAAAATGACAAGATCATAGTTCCCTGTATCGTGAAATCAGCCTCATATTTTCTTGACAATCAAGGCTTATATTCAAACGACAAGACGACAATCATTGTCTCGGATGATTTGTACTTATACGGGTTGCTCAATTCCAAAGTCTTAGATTTTGTAATGCACCAAATCGCGTCCACCAAGCAAGGTGGCTATTACGAATACAAACCGATGTACCTTGCCCAACTCCCAATCCGCACAATCGACTTTGACAACCCCGCTGATGTTGCCATGCACGATGACATGGTCGCGCTGGTCGATGAGATGCTGGGCTTGCATCGGCAGTTGGCGGGGGCGTCGGCAGTGAAGCGGGGCGTGCTCGAGGCGCTGATTGAGCGGACGGATCGCGCGATTGATGGGCTGGTGTATGAGTTGTATGGGTTGAGGCGGGATGAGGTGGGTGTGGTGGGGGGTGGGTGAAATGTGCGATACTGAAATAAAAGTGATAGGAGGGTTACATGGAAAGTTTTGAACATGTGGGATACTTCTGGTGCCCAGAAGAACCGGAGAAAAAGATACCTGGCAAGTTGTCCTTTGACTACGTTAACGGTGCTGAACTCGAACTGCTGGGTTCATTTGCAGAAGGAGCGATCGGTCGCTCTTCGATAATTCATGGATACATAACAGGAAATTATCAACGGGTCACCTTGAGTGATTACAGGTCGAGAAGCATTAGTAGTAGTATATTTAACGAAATTGATGAAACGAAGTTGTATTTTGAGAGAATCTACATGTGCAAGCATCATTGGTTCTACGATATCGAAGAGCTAGCTTTCGATAGCATTACTGTCAGCTTCACTCATTTAAGTGACTGGATGCTTCAAGATAACCCTAGCCGTGCAATTATTCACTTTTCGAAGCACTCCGAGAATGTTTACAAGGCTGCTCATAAGGCGAGCTTTATCTTGAGAGACACTATTGGAGTGCCTTACGACAACGCAAGAATTAGGATCTGGGTCGCAGAAAAAACGAACTATTTTGGACGAACCCACTCATCGATAAACTACGAATTCCGCTGTACTATAGAATTAAGGGAAACTCTGCACTTTGATGAATTTTCTCCGCTTTTCGAATTCTATCTCCCCAAGTTTCTAAATGTCGCAACAGGATCCGCTAACTTCCCAGTCAACATAATCGGCAATAGTTCGGATCTCCCTAGCGAAGTTCACATCTATTACCGGATTCCAGGATACGTAGATAGAGGAAGATCATTTATCGTAAGCGACATGTTGTTCACATATAAAGATGTGAGAGATATGCTTGCCGATTACTTGACAAAATGGATAAGCAATGGTGAAAAACTGTGGACGGTATATGAACTTTATTCACAGTCCTATTACCGGAAGGGATTGGATAAATCGGCCGAATTCATGGACTTAGCGCATGCGCTAGAGGTATATCATCGGACAATGTACGATGGCGAATACATGGGCGAGGAAGAGTATGAGCCAATCAAACGCAAAGTCATTGATGCTATACCTCCAGATGTCAGCGCAGATCATCGTGCCGCTCTAAAGGCCGGGCTCAAATATGGATACCAGTACTCTTTACGAACGAGGCTCAGAAAGTTGCTTAGTGAAATCTTAGCAAAACAAAGCGAAAACATAGATATGTTTATTGATAATCCATCCAGCTTTATTCACCGGCTGGTTGAAACTAGAAATCACTTTACGCATTATGATGGCGAGCCCAATGAGTATGTTCTAAGAGATGGTGAACTGTACGAATTTTGTCTTAAAGTACGGGTGCTACTTCAGATTTGCTTTCTCAAAGACATGGGTTTTCCAACTGGTGAAATCTCTCGACTTCTTAACAACTATAATTCATATAAGCGATTTGCTTAGGCATACAAGGCGAAAGCGGTCTAGAGATTTCCGTAAGTTCGCGATACAAAAATCTCTGTGCCTTCTGCGCCTCTGTGGCAATCCCACCCCCCACACCCGACCGGCGCAACCCACTCGCGACTGAATTGTGGCTTGGGGCGGGGGAATCCCGCGGCGCTCACTCCTTGACGAAGCCGGCTGGCGGCTTGGGCGGCACGTCGAGGTGCGCCATGAGCCGATCCAGCTTCTCGTTCACTTCGGCGAATTGTCGCTGGGTCCAATCATGGTTCGCCTCGATCAACTCGCGGTTCGCCGCGACCGCTTCCGTCAAGCCCAAGAGCGCCGTTTCGAAGCTGTCCACCTTGTCAAAGAGCGCGTCTTGCGCGTTCCGCACGCCTTCGTATTCATGCTTGATGCGATCCAAACGAATATCGGTTGTCGCCGCCAAGCCTCGTCTCCCTAGTTAGTTGCTGGATCCCCGGCGCTCACTCCTTGACGAAGCCGGCCGGCGGCTTGGGCGGCACATCCAGGTGCTCCATAATCGCGTCTAGCTTGGCGTTGATTTCGAGCAGCATCCTGCGGTTTTCTTCCATGATACGCAATATGTTGTCGACGCCCTCATCGAAACTTCGCGGCTTGACCCTGAAGTCGGGCCGGGGATGACCTTTGTTGTGTTTTCTCATTTGCGCCGCCGCCTCATTCCTTGATGAAACCCATCGGCTCATACGGCACATCCAGATGCTTGATGATCGCTTCCAGCATCCGCCGATTCTCCGCGACCATCTCCGTCAAGCCCAGCATCGCCGCCTCGTAGCTGTCCATCTTGTCGAGAATATCGTCCTGCACACCACGCACGCTCTGATATTCCTTTTCAATCCGCTTCAAACGAATGTCGGTTGTCACCATTTGCCCTTCCTCGCGTCAGCATTCAGTATAATGGCGCAATCGCATCTAGTCAAAACGCCTCGGTGTCCTCTGAATTCTCGGTGTACTCGGTGGTGAAAAAAAGAAAAGAGCCAACCCCATGTCCAGTTCCCCCTCCCGCTCCCAAGACTTCTTCAACGCCGACGGCATCAGCGGGCTCACGCACCGCGCATTCACCGCCGCCATGGGCTACGACAGCGCCGATATGGCCCGCCCGCTGATCGGCATCTGCAACACCTTCAGCGAACTCAATCATTGCAACAGCCACCTGCGGGTCATTTGCGAAGCGGTCAAGCGGGGCGTCTGGCAAGCCGGCGGCTTCCCGCTCGAATTCCCCACCATCTCCCTCGGCGAAATTCACCTCAGCCCCAGTTCCATGCTCTACCGCAACCTGGCGGCGATGGACACTGAAGAAATGATCCGCGGTAATCCGATTGACGGCGTCGTGCTGCTCACCAACTGCGACAAGACGACCCCCGCCGCGCTGATGGGCGCCGCCAGCGCCGACCTGCCGACCATCATGGTCAGCGGCGGGCCTATGCTCAGCGGGCGCTATCAGGGCGAAATCCTCGGCGCCTGCACCGATTGCCGCCGCTATACCGTCGAATACCAGGCCGGCACGATCAGCGCCGAAACCTACCGCGAAGTCGAGGCCAACCTCGTGCGCAGCGCCGGGCACTGCATGGTGATGGGCACGGCATCGACCATGAACTCGCTGATGGAAACCTTGGGCATGGCGCTGCCCGGCAATGGCGCGATTCCCGCGGCCGATTCACGCCGCATCCGCCTGGCGCAAGCCGCCGGCCGCCAAATCGTCGACTTGGTCGATCAGGATATCCGCCCCTCGCAGATCCTGACAGCCGACGCCTTCGACAACGCCATCACCCTGCTCAACGCGGTCGGCGGCAGCACCAACGCCATCGTCCACCTGCCCGCCATCGCCGGGCGCGTCGGCATCGACCTGCCGCTCGTGCGCTTTGATGAGATCAGCCGCCGTACGCCGCTGATCGCCAATATGCGCCCCAGTGGCGAGTATCAGATGGAAGATCTCTTCTACGCCGGCGGCATCCCGGCTGTGCTGAAAGAGCTGCTGCCGCTGCTGCAGGGCGATGCCCTCACTGTGACCGGGCGCACGCTGGCGCAAAACGTCGCCGACGCTGTGGTCAGCAATGCGGATGTGATTCGCTCGCTCGACGGTCCGCTGGCGCCCGAAGGCGGCTTGAGCACCCTGCGCGGCAACCTGGCGCCCGCTGGCGCGGTCATCAAACATGCCGCCGCCACACCCGCGCTTTGCAACCACCGCGGACCGGCGCTCGTCTTCAAAGATGTCGAAGACCTGAAGGCGCGCATCGACGACCCTGCGCTGGAGGTGACGCCAAATCACGTGCTGGTGCTGCAAAACGGCGGACCCATCGGCGGACCCGGCATGCCCGAGATCGGCAACCTGCCCATCCCGCAGAAGCTGCTCAAACAAGGGGTGCGCGATATGGCGCGCATCTCGGACGCCCGCATGAGCGGCACGTCCTACGGCACGATCGTCCTCCATATCGCGCCGGAATCAGCTGTTGGCGGACCGCTGGCTCTCGTGCGCGATGGCGATGAGATCGAGCTGAACGTCGCCGAGCGCCGCTTGCAGTTGCGCGTCTCGGATGAGGAGTTGGCCAGACGGCGGGAGGAATGGTCAGCGCCGCCGCCGGCTTACGAGCGCGGCTACGGCCAGCTCTACCTGCGCAGCGTCAACCAAGCGCCGCTGGGCTGCGATTTCGATTTTCTGCGCGGGCGGGATCCGGCTGGCGCGTTCTGGCAGCCGAAGTTTTAGCTGGAGAAAAGCCGCTCTAGATCGAGCGTGAAGCCGGGCAAGACGCCTTCGCCGCTCAGGCTGCCGTCTCGCGCAACGAAGTCGGTCATTGGTTCGCCGCTCGATCCGACGCGCCAGACCTCGACGCCGCGCTGTTCGGGCAGCACAAGCCATACCAATTCAGCGCCATTCGCCAAATAGACCGCGGCTTTGCGGCGCAGTTCAGCGATCGTATTGCTGGGGGATTGGATTTCCACTGCCAAATCGGGCATACGCGGGACGAATTGAGCATGATCCGTTGGCGGCGCGTCTTGCTTTCGGATGAAAGCGACATCGGGGCCAAGCAAGGTATGGCGGTCATCGGCGGGATAGTAGCCTGCTTCTACGCTGCCATCCCCCAAGTCATGCGCTTCGGCATAATTTAGAAGGTAGCGGAAGATGTGTCCCGCAAGATTTCCATGTATGTATCCAGGCGGCATGTCCCAAAACAGCTCCCCGTCAATGAGATAGAAATGTTTACGTTCGTTTTCCGGCTGCTGCGCCAGTTGCCAGACATCGTCTACCGTGTACAGCCGCTCTTGAATAGCCATACCTGCCTCAGAAAAGTTGCTATTTTGATACGAGTATAACGCAATCTACGTCAATTGGGTTACGGGCAGCTCTACCTGCGCAGCGTCAACCAAGCGCCGCTGGGCTGTGATTTCGATTTTCTGCGCGGGCGGGATCCGGCTGGCGCGGTCTGGCAGCCGAAGTTTTAGTGCCCTATTCCTCAAGTTGAGAGACTGTTTCAACCTTTCAAATGGGAATTAAATATTTAACTTCGCAACATAACTATTTGTAGATGACCATGCCACTATGGTACGACAGCATTAATGCTATGATTAATGCTATGATATAGACATGGTTATGTCTACGAATGGGATAATGGCAATGAATGACATTACACCTAAGATCGACGTTGAAGCATTAGGCGCAATCACTGACCAGGTACTCACTTTCAAACCAAAGAAAACTAAGAGAGATTCGCTCAAGCAAGGTAAGGTATCACTACCGCTTTCAACTAAGCAAAAAACAAAAGGCGGGGAGAAGAATAACCATGTACGACGGTAAAGTGGTTTGTGTTTCAGAAGACGGCAAATTTGTTGTCAGAATTTCTGAAAATACTCGTACAATTCACTGTGTCTTTAGCCGATATGATTTCGAGTCTGACCTTCGCCGCGAATTAGAAGGCCTTAGAAGCCACAGTTTGTACTCTTATGACATAGATAAAGCTGTTTCTGCATTTAGGCATTGGAAGCAAAGCACTGAATGGTAAGGAGAGCCTTATTGCAGCAGGTACATGGCACATAGCCACTTGTGGAGTGGGATATGAGAGCGCTCAAAGACTGTGCCAGTGAGGACAGTGAATTTTCGCGGCAGTCCTTACACTGGTGGCACTGATACTTACGCTGGCGGCTGGTGCGCTCGCTTTCGCAGTAAGGGCATACAATTTGCCCCGGCCAGCGCCTTTGTTCGATAAACTTGATCGCGGATAGCTCATCGCGGAATTGCTGAAGAACTCGAATGTGCTGATTGTGCCACCATACTCGCTTGACATTGAGATTTGCCTTGCCCATGGGACAGTTTATGGACAAGAATGTAACATATCTTCGCCGAATCCTTGTCCTGTAGGCAAAGTGATATCAAAGTACAAGTGCTCGTAGTCAAGTATCCGAAGTAGAATACGATGAAAGATGTGACTGCTCTTTTCATATTCTTTCCTAGCGTCGCCTGTGTGGAACTTCAATTCATGCACGACGCAGTTTCTACTTAGACCGAAGTAGTCGATTTCGTTTTGGCAAAGACAGACTTTGTATGCGTTCTTTAGGGCTTCGACCTTAGTCTTGATTGGATATCTATGGGGAGGTGTTTTTCCTCTGCTGATGTACTGATAGTCCAGTAGATTTTTGCCCAAAGCATCAACCATGCAGAACATGCTCAAAGCGTGGGTAATGGTGAATCTAGCTGCGTTGGTATCGAACATGATGTTTGCTACACCATTGAGCAGACTTGGATGCTGCGAGTCAAATCTCCCATAAGCCGGGAAACTTTTTGTCAGATAGTTGATTGCCGTATTGGCGTTCTGAAAGTCAATCAGCACAAAACCTCGTCTTGGATCGGTTCGTCGAATTTCATGATAGGTGAATATCAGGGACGAATTCGCATCATATACTCTGTAATTGATCCACTCGATCCTTCTGCCTTGGGCGATGGTCAAAAGATCGCATATTCTATTGATCATCTTGCGCACTTCGTCTCGACCGCGGCCGTCAACTGCTATTGTAAGTTCACAAGTTACCTCGGTGGATTGGCCTGTGACTACAGTATTGTAGATGTCATAGTAGTCATCGACTCTTCTAAATACTACGTCGGAGCTATCCAGTTTCAGCTTGAACTTGTTATAACAGGTCCCTCTTCCCCCTGAATTTGCATCGTTGCCGCAAAACAAGAAATTCGTTAGTGCAAACGATACCGAATGCGCTTTGCTCCAGTCCTGTTCTCCGACAGTCAATTCCCAGAGTCCATAATGACTAAAATATCTTTCAGGCTCTGTGTCATAGTCGACGCCCCAAGGCCGATTTTGGAACGGCCCCTTTCCAAGCACTTTGCGACCATCATTTGTACATCCGCAAAATTTGACCCCATGCGCATTGACGAGTTCAGGAGAATCAGAAAAAGTGCAATAGACTCTGATTTGGCCGTCCGAACGCTGGCCCACCTCAAACTCACAGTCTTGTTGATTGAGCTTTCCGCTACCTTCATAAAGGCTAATGAATTCCTCGGTTTCTTCTGCTGTTGCGCTCACTGCTCCATCTCCAGCGACTTGCAGTAATTGTGAACAAAGTCATTTCCATTGAACTGGCGCGGGCTCCAAACATCAAGAATGTCCTTGCGAACATACGTAATATCATCAACTCTCTCGTATCGTCCACTGACTTTGAGGGAATTAGCAAACTTGGAGCGTAGATTGTATCGAATGTAATACTCGGGTCCAGATTCGCCCAATAATGTATTGCTGTCAAAATACAGATAATTGTTGAATCCGATGCCAAACGGTAGCACAGCGCAGGACTCTGCAACCACGCCAATGTCAATAAGGGCGTTCCTCCGTTCATGCATAATTACCGGCTCAAAGAGATTTGCGACTATGGCGTTCTCTGCAAGCGCGATCGAGTCTTCAAGTTCTGCGTTAGTCGTTTCCAACTCATTGTAGGCCAACTGTAGGTCGGCTCTAGCCACCGCCAACTCAGAACCAAGCTCCGTTATGATTCTTTCCGCACGCATCTGGTTCTCATGCGCGGCATATACTACACCGGCGATAACCACTACAAACACAGCTGCCCAGGGAAACCAGATTGGCAAGCGTTGAAGAGGTGGGACCCGTTTAGTCTTTTCATTCATAGTAAACTCCCTTTTTACTGCTTGAATGTCATCGTATTGCTAACGTCGGCCAAAGAAACAGACCTCAGACGGGGCAACATCACTCATCCAACTCCCCATCCGCCAGCCCAACCGGCAGCGCCTGCGGCTGCTCGACCCTGCTCTCCAGCGCAATCCGCCGGCCCTGCGCCGCCGACTCTTCAAGCGCGCACATGATATCGAGAACGTGGAAAGCCAAGTCGCCGCTGACGCGGTGCGGGCGCCCCGACTGGATGGCGTAAGCCATGTCGGCGACGCCGGCGCCGCGCCCGATGTTGGTGGTGTGCGAATGCGGGATTTCGACCCAGTCGCGCGTCCCGCCTTTGAGCAAGTGATTGACTCCATGAAAGAAATTGGGATCGCCAATGCTCATCGAAGCGTCTTCGCCGTGAATCTCCAGCATAGGCAGATGATGCCCCCACACATCAAAGCTGGTGATTACGCTGGCGATAGCGCCGCTGGCGAATTCAAGCGTGCCGGCGACATGCGTGTTGACCTCGACCGGCAGGACTGTGCCCATCAGCGCGTCGCTGGTGGCGATGCGTTCGGGGAAGCTCATGCGCGCCGAAGCGGAGACCTGGGCGACCGGCCCCATCAGATGAACCAGCGCCGTTAGATAATAGGGACCCATATCGAAGAGCGGTCCAGCGCCGCGTTGGTAGAAGATGCCGGCGTTGGGATGCCAACTTTCCGGTCCGTGGCTCATGAAGACGGCGGTCGCCGCGACTGGCGCGCCGATCAAGCCGTCGTCAATCGCCTTGCGCGCAGTCTGCAAGCCGCCGCCGAGGAAGGTATCGGGCGCGCAGCCCAAGCGCAAGCCCGCCGCCTTCGCCGCCCTGAGGATTTTTGCGCCATCTTCGCGGGTGACGGCCAGCGATTTTTCGCTATACGCGTGTTTGCCCGCCTCAATAATCCGCAGCGAGATTTCGGCATGCGCTTTGGGGATGGTCAAGTTTACGATTATGTCGATGTCGTCGCGCGCCAGCAGGTCGTCTACGCCGCAGGCGATTAGACCGTGTTCGGCGGCGAATTCACGCGCGCGCTCCTCCAGGATATCAGCGCAGGCAGTGATTTTGATGATTTCAAATGGCGCGCAGCCCTCGATATACGCCGGCGCGATATTGCCCGTTCCGATGATGCCAACGTTTAACATTCGCACAGGTACTCCTTTTGATGGGCGAGCCACCGGCTCGCCCCTACAGCAGATGTGGGGTTACATATCCAGAACGCCGTCGGGCAAGCCTGCTGGAACGGCAAGGGGCTGCTCTAGCGTGCTCTTGATTTCGATGTGCCGACCCTGCTCTGACGATTCCTCCAGCGCCAGCATGATTTCCAGGGCATGAAAAGCGAGATCGCCGCTGGCGCGATGCGGGCGTCCGGACAGGATGGCGTAAGCCATATCGGCAACACCGGCGCCGCGCCCGGTGTTGGTGGTATGCGTCAGCGGGATATCGACCCACTCGCGCGACCCGCCTTTGACCACGGATACGTCGCCATCAAAGCGATTCGGGTCGGGTACGCTGAGCGAACCCTCGCTGCCATGAATCTCGATCAAGGGCAGGTTGTGTCCCCAAACGTCAAAGCTCATGATCACAGTGGCGATGGCGCCGCTTTCGAATTCGAGCGTGCCGGCAACATGCGTGTTGACCTCTACCGGCAACCGCTGCCCCTTCAGCGCTTCGCTGGTGGCAATGCGCTCGGCGAAGGTCATCCGCGCCGAGCCAGCGACGCGCGCGACCGGCCCCATCAGATTGAGCAGCGCTGTCACATAATAGGGACCCATATCGAGCATCGGACCGCCGCCCTCGAGATAATAGAAACCGGCGTTTGGATGCCAGCTTTCATGGCCATGCGAGAGCCAGGTCGCGGTGGCGGCTATCGGTTCCCCGATCACGCCATCGTCAATCGCCTTTCGCGCGGTCTGCCCGCCGCCGCCAAAAAAGGTATCGGGCGCGCAGCCCATGCGCAAGCCGGCCGCCGCCGCCGCTTTGATGACCGCTTCGCCATCTTCGCGGTTCACCGCCAAGGGCTTTTCGACGTAAGCGTGCTTGCCCGCTTCAATGATCTGCAGCGAGACCTCAGCATGCGCGGCCGGGATTGTCAAGTTGATGACGATGTCGATATCATCGCGACCCAGCAAGTCATCGACGCTGTAGGCTGTCAACCCATGTTCGGCGCCGAATGCCTGCGCCCGGTCTGCCAGGATATCAGCGCAAGCGGTGAGCTTGATCACGTCAAATGGCGCGCAGCCTTGGATATAAGCTGGCGCGATGTTGCCAGTTCCGATGATGCCAACGTTTAACGTTTCCATAGCGTCTCCTGTCTGAGATTGCGGGCGGCTCCCGGAGTCAGAGCTAGGTCATGAATTCAGGGATGTTTCCCTGCACGGGGGCGCTGTTGGAGATCGGCTTCGCCCAATTGACGGCGTTGGCGATCACCTTATGCACGATGGGCATGTGATAGATCGGGTAGGTCTCGTGCCCAGGGCGGAAGTAGAAGATTTTGCCCTGCCCGCGCTGATAACAGCAGCCGCTGCGGAAGACCTCGCCGCCTTCAAACCAACTGATGAAGACCAGCGTATCGGGCGGCGGTATGTCGAAGTGCTCGCCGTACATCTCCGCTTGGTCGATTTCGATGTATTCGGGAAGGCCATCGCAGATCGGATGCGATGGATCGACCGTCCAGATCCGTTCTTTCTCTTCGGCTTCACGCCAGCGCAGCATGCAGCCGGTGCCCATCAAGCGGCGGAAGATCTTCGACAAGTGCCCCGAATGCAGCACAATCAAGCCCATGCCATTCAGCACGCGCTCTTGCACCCGGTCGACGATTTCATCGCTGACCTCGCCATGCGCCATGTGCCCCCACCAGGTCAGCACATCGGTGTTATCGAGCACCGCTTGCGTCAGCCCATGCTCCGGCTCATCGAGCGTAGCGGTGTGGATGTCAAAGCCGTAGGGCGCGAGCCCTTTCGCCAGCGCGCCGTGAATGCCTTCGGGATAGACTTCAGCGATATGTTTATCATGTTTCTCGTGCCGGTATTCGTGCCAGACGGTTACGCGTAGTGAACTCATTAGCTTCCTCGCAACGCAGAATCATTCGAACGGGAGAGATTATGCCCGTTTCGATGGCGATTTACAATTGATGACTTGCAGTTTGCGGCCGGCGCGAAGATATCGGATTAAGCGTCTTTGAAGCTTACCCGCCGGTAAATCTCGCTCAGTGGGATTTCGCAGTCCGGCGTCGGAATTTGCAGGCTGGCATCCAACCCGGCATACTCGCGATACTGCCAGTCGTCGAAGGAGCGTGTGTGCGCTTCAATCAGCGGCTTGTCTTGCGCGACGAGGAAATAGCCCAGAAGCGAAGGAATCTGTCGGTACTGCTCCAGCTTTTGATTGCGGTCGACCATTTCCGTGGATGGTGACAAGACCTCAAAAAGCAGCGTAGGATTCTCCAGCGAAGACTGCGGAGCGTCGGCGCGAATTTTCTGTTCACCACATACAACCATCACATCGGGGTAGGTGTATGTCCCCGCGAGATCGACCAGCACACCGACTTCAACGGCAAACACCTCACATGCCTGGCTGTGCAGTCTATCCTCAAGCGCGCGGGCAAGGTCCAGGACGATACGATTGTGCGGTCTGCTTGCTCCTGGCATTTGAACGACCCTGCCCTTTACCAATTCATGTCTAAAGGTTTGTTGGCTTTCCCATTCCAAGAATTCGTCTACGGTCAGCAGGCGTTCCGCTACCTCTGTCGCCATCATCCGCTCCAATTGTCGTAAGCGTACACGATGAGAATAACACATCTCCGCATGAAATGTTCGGTTTCGGTTTATGGCGCGTTGAAGCAATTCAAGTCAAGCGCGCCTGGATCCCGGCCATCGCTTCCAGCGCCTTGATGATGCCGTGGTTGCCTTCAGCGCCCAGCCCCTGCGCCTGAAGCGTGCGATACAAATTGAAGCAGAGCGCGGTCGCGATTACCGGTATGCCCATCTCATCAGCCGCACCCAGCACCAGCCGCAGGTCTTTCTGCTGCAAATCAATCGAGAAGCCCGGCTCCCAATAATCGCTGATGACTTGGGGGCCGCGGTTCGCCAGCATCCAGCTGCCGGCCGCGCCGCCGGTCACGGCTTGCAGCATCTTGTCCAGGTCGACGCCGCCCGCCTGCGCGAATAGCAGCGCCTCGCTCGCCGCGAGCATATTGACCACGCACAGAATCTGATTCGAGAGCTTGACCGTCTGCCCGGCGCCGGCTTCGCCGACGTGGGTGATGGTGGCGCCCATCGCTTCGAAGCAAGGCATGGCGCGCGAGACATCGGCGTCGAGACCGCCAATCATGATGCTGAGCGTGCCATTGGCCGCGCCCTCGCTGCCCCCGCTGATGGGCGCGTCGAGCATGGCCACGCCCTTCGCCTGGAGCCGCGCCCCGATCTCGACCGTAGTCTCAGGACTGATCGTGCTCATGTCGATCACCAGATCGCCGGCGGAGGCGCCATGAATCACGCCGTCATCGCCTAGCACAACCGCCTCGACATCGGGCGTATCGCTGACGCAGATGATGGATATGTCGCTGGCTTCGGCGACGGCGCGGGGCGAGTCGGCGCCGCTTGCGCCGCGTTCGACGAAGGGTTCCATGCGGCTCGCGGTGCGGTTCCAGACGGTGACCGCGAAGCCGGCTTTCATCAAGTTGTCGACCATGCCCCGTCCCATGATGCCCAAGCCGATGAACCCGATTTTCTCGCTCATTTTGGTTTGTCCTTATGTGTTCATATTCTTCCGAATTGATGTGGGCAATGGTAACGTGAATGAGTGGCGCGGTACAGGTCGAGGCAGCGGCCGGTCAATTGGTCCTATTGCAGTGCGAAGCGCAATGGACTACGCTGAGTTTACAGTTACATGCAGTGCCTTGAGTTTCTTGAAAGCGCTATGGAGGTGCAACATGCCCAATATGGGAATGATTGAATTGGCGATTGTCGTACAAATCCTGCTCATTTTGCTTTTTGTCGTGGTCGTTCCCTACCTGATCATTCGCCAGGCGGTGCTCTCCGCCCTGCGCAAGTTTTATCGCGAACTCGATGGAGCCGGGAAGAAGAAAATCCAGGCGCAAGCCAACTCCTGATCGGGAGTGGTGAATTTCATTGATAGCGCGACAAACCCCCATCCCCGGCCCCTTGCCGTAGTGCAGTGTCTACGCGCACCCCACAAGGAGGGAAGGGGAGTTTTTCAAGGAATTACGGGCTTTGATGTCCCTCCCACATTTGCGCCGCGTAGACACTGGCGTTCGGGGAGGGGTTTGGGGTAGGGGGCAAAGCAGCGAGTATCCAGCAAATCCACCACTCCCCCTGATCGCGCGCATCGGTCAGATGAAGCGGCTTGTGCTATAATCTAAGCGACCAAATCAAGTAAGGGCATACGAAATGTTGACTGACGACATCAGGCTCGAACGCATTGAGGGTGAGTACCAAACTGTGCGAACTACGCAGGATAAGCTGATGGATCGTATGAATGGACTTGGAGACGTCTTGCAGCAGCTTGCAGACCAGGTGGCCGCGAACGCGGCGGCAATAGAGGCGAATCGAGTGGCCATAGAAGCGAATCGCGAAGAGGTATTGGCGAATCGTCGAGCTATCGCTGAAAACAGCCAGATGCTCTCGGACATCATGGATCATCTGAAAGTGCCGCGCAAGACAACAGGTTTTCTGAGAGAGTGAGGCTCTCCCGCGCTACTCGCCGGGCGCGTCAAATCCCAACTCCCGCACCGCCTCCCAGAAGCGCTCCACGTTGCCAAGCTTGACCTCATCGTAGCCGCGAATCATATCCGGCAGTTTCGCCAGCGCAACCGCTCGCGTCTGATTCTCAGCGCTCAAGTCTTCCAGCGCGGCGAAGACGAGCCGCCGATACTGCGCGATCAGGTCACGCTCGACGCGCCGCACGCGATCGTAGCCGAAGAGATCAAGGCGCGTCCCGCGCAGGAAGCGCAGTTTATGCAGAGCGCGATAAACGAGATCAAATGAGCGTCCGAACCTGATTTTGCCCTTGAGCCCGAGCGCTTTGAGAATCGGCGGCTGCAAGTGATAATGCAGCTTGGCGCGCGCGCCGAATTGCTCGGCAAGCGCCGCCCGCATTTCCGGCTTCAGGCTCAAGCGCGCCACTTCGTATTCGTCTTTGTATGCCATCAGCTTGAAGAGGTAGCGGGCGAAGGCTTCGCTCAACTCCGTTGACGCTGGAATAGCGGCTTGCTCCGCCTCATACACCCGTTTCACATCGGCGATATAGCGCCGCGCGTAAGCTTCATTCTGGTAGGCGATCAACTCCGGGGCGCGAATCTCAAGCAGCCGTTTCAATTCGCCGCTTGCGCCGACGGAATCAATCAGTTGCCGCGCCGCCGCTGAGGGCGCCGCCACCGTCTCTACAGCGCCCGCCCGCTCGATTTTGAGGCTCTCCAGCCAGGTCGGCTCGGCGACCGCCAGACGCCCGGCGCGGAAGGCATGCTGGTTGTCCTCGACTTTGACGCCGTTCAGTTCGATGGCGCGCTCGATAGCGGCGGCCGACATCGGCAGCGTGCCCGCTTGATAGGCGGCGCCGATGACGATCATATTCGCCATCATGTGATCGTGAAACAGCGCTTCCGCCAGCCCAATGGCGTCGAAGAATACGTTGTCGCCGGCGAGCGTCTGGCGATTGATCAGCTCGAGCACATGATCGGCTTCGGGGTATTCGACCGTCGTATCGCGCACCATTGCGCCGGTTGGCACTTGGCTGTTGCTGACGATGGCGATGCTGCGCTGCGGGTGGGCGCGGATCAGATTCTTTGATTCGGTCGCCGTCAGCGCATCAAAGACGAGGAAAGCGTCGGCGGCGGCCGCGCCAATCTTGGGCGCGATATCCAGCGGCTCGGAGGTGATCTTCAAGTTGGAGACGACGGGTCCGCCTTTTTGGCTCAAGCCGGTTTGATCCAGCGAGCGCACATGAAAGCCATCCAGCGCCGCGGCCGTGCCCAGCACCTGATTCGAGGTGACCACGCCGGTGCCGCCGATGCCCATGAACAAGATATTGGCGTTCCCGTTGACGCGGCGCTGCGGTTCGGCGATATCGCGCTCGACGCGGAAGCTCGGCTTGGCTGTATCAGCGCGCGATTCGTCAGGGATCACGCTCATGAATGCCGGGCAGTTGCCTTCGAGGCAGGTGTAATCTTTATTGCAGGACGACTGATGGATCTGAGTCTTGCGGCCGAACTCAGTCTCTACCGGCTGCACGCTAAGGCAATTCGATACCGAGCCGCAATCGCCGCAGCCCTCGCAGACCGCCTCGTTGATGACAATGCGCAGCGCCGGGTCGGGCGCATATCCGCGCCGGCGTTTGCGCCGCAGATTGGCCGCGCACTCCTGATCGTAAACCAGCGCGGTGACGCCGGGTGTATCGCGCAGGAGCAGCTGCGCCTCTTCCATACGGTCGCGCTCCCAGACCTCCGACCCCGGCGCCCATGAAGCGTCGGGCGAGTAAATCTCCGGATCAGCCGAGACGACAATCGTCTTTTTTACCCCTTCGGCGTAGAGAAGATGCGTCAGCTCTGGCACGGGCATCAAGCCGTCAGCCGCTTGCCCGCCGGTCATCGCCACCGCTGAGTTGTAGAGGATCTTGAAGGTCATGTTGGCGCCGGCGGCGGTCGCTTGGCGTATCGATAGCGAGCCGCTGTGGGCGAAGGTGCCGTCGCCGATGTTCTGGAAGATGTGATCGATATCGGTAAAGGTCTCGGCGCCGACCCAGTTAGCGCCCTCGCCGCCCATTTGCGTGACGCCGGCTGTGTTCCGGTCCATCAAAATCGCCAGCGTGTGGCAGCCGATGCCCGCCGCCGCCATCGAGCCTTCTGGCACCTTGGTCGAGCGATTATGCGGGCAGCCCGAGCAAAAATAAGGTGAGCGCGATGCGATTGGGATCGTGCCCAAGGCGGGCGCCCGGTTGATCTCGCGCAGTCGGCGCTCCAGGAGCGGCGCGTCGACGCGCCCTTTCAGGCGCCGCGCCAGAACCCGCAATATCTCATCGGCATCCAATTCGTTATCGGCTTTGACCAGCTTGTTTCCCGCTTCGTCTTTCTTGCCGATGACGAGCGGCTCGTGCCCGCTGCCGTAGAGCGCTTCCTTGCAGAATACTTCAATGAAGGCGCGCTTCTCTTCAATGACGAGGATCTCATCCAAGCCGGCGGCAAATTCACGCAGGATTTCCGGCTCGAGCGGGAAGATCATACCCAGCTTGAGCAGGCGGATGCCCGCGCGTTCCAGCGCCGCGTCATCCAAGCCCGCCTCCAGCATCGCCGCGCGCAGGTCATACCAGGTTTTGCCGGCCGCGATAATGCCCAGCCAGGCATCAGCGGTGGGCAGGGCGATCTCGTTGATGCGATTCGCCCGCGCGAACGCCAGCGCCGCATCCAGCCGCGCGTCGTGGATCTCCTGCTCTTGTTGCAAGCTGTAGGGCGATATCAGATCGGGATTCTGGCGCGGCCGCCAGCGTTGACCGTTCAACTTGAATTCAGGTTGGACGCTGTTGACACGGTCGAAGCCGACCTCGACGCTGCTGTATTCATCGGCGACATCGGTGACTATCTTGAAGCCCACCCACAAGCCGCTGAAACGCGACAGGGCGAAACCCAGCAAGCCGAGATCGAGAATCTCTTGCGCGCTGCCTGGATAAAGTATCGGCATCAGCGCATCGTATAGCGCGACTTCCGAATGCGAAGGGATGGTGGAAGACTTGCACGAGGGGTCGTCGCCGGCCAGCGCCAGCACGCCGCCATGCTCGCCGACGCCGGTCAGATTGGCGTGCTTGAAGGCATCGCCGCTGCGGTCGACGCCGGGTCCCTTGCCGTACCAAATGCCGCAGACACCATCGTATTTGGGACCAGGCAGCAGATTGACCGTCTGGCTGCCCATGATGGCGGTGGCGGCCAGCTCTTCGTTCACCGCCGGGATGAAGCGGATATGATGCTCATTCAGCAGCCTCGGTATCCGCTCGAGCACGAAATCCAAGGCGCCCAGCGGCGAGCCGCGATAACCGGTGATCAAGCTGGCTGTATGCAGTCCGCGCAGATTGTCCGCCCGGTGCTGATCCATGGGCAGCCGCGCCAGCGCCTGGATCCCGCTCATGATCACGGTTCCGCTCGCGGCGGTATATCGATCTTCCAGCGTGAAATCCGCTAGCGTCGGCGATGAAGTCTGTGATTTGGGTGGCGCCTGTTCAACCAGCATTGTCGTCCTAACGGCCGTCCTGTGATCGAATGCCTTCATCTTCCTTTATAACAGATTACGCAGGGAATGGCATGTTTGTTCGCGGAATGCGGAATACATTGCAGGGGCGATTTACCAAGCCGCCCGAACGTGTAGCCTAATGATTGCGGGCGACCCAATGGGTCACGTAGACATAGACCTCCGGTAGCCCCTACAGGTTTCTTCAGTAATCGCCGTTATATCGCCGTCAGCCAGGCGCTCGCCGCCAGGATCGCGACGGCGAGGAGCGCGATCACGATGGCGAGGCGCCGCTCGCGTCTTTGCAGACGCCGCCACTCAGCGGCATCGCCCTTGCCGCGTCCCCGCAGCAGGCTCGCGCGTTCCAGCGCCGGCGCCACCGCGAATTGCAGCAGCAAGCCGCAAAGCGCCATGACGATGATCAGAATATGCTTGATCAGCAGCGCCTGGCTCCAGCGATTGCTGAAGCGCAGCAGACCCTCGTAATTCGGGTCGGTCGACATTTGCAGCAGCCCAGTGACGATCAACACGGTCAGCGCCAGATTGCCCACGATTGTGAAGCGCTTGCGCAGGCGGGTCAGCAGCTGATAGAGGGCGGGCTGCTCCGCCAGCGCGCGGTTTAACTCCGGCACAACGAGAAAAGTAATGAGCAGGATGCCGCCGATCCAGATGACAGTGGCGGCGATGTGGAAGAACAGACTGAGCGCCAGAGCGGCTTCCGACATGCGTTCCCCAAAACCTGTAGGGGCTACCCATTGGGTCGCCCGCGTCCATACGGTTTCGATGCCGGGCGAGCCAAGGCTCGCCCCTACAGCTCCTTAATTTGAAAGCCACTAAGTTACTGTGACTTAGTACCGGACAAGCCCTACAGGTCGCTCTTGTGGCTAGCCCCCTCGCGCAGCCAAGCCTCGTATTCCGTCTGCGCCTCGTTATCCAGCGGATAATACTTATCGAGGCGCCCGCCTTCTTCCAGCTTCATGCGCGAGAAGACTTCCCATTCCGTTTTGGCGCCTGCGATCTCAACGATCTCGTCCGCCAGCGCGTAGGGCACGACTACCGCGCCGTCATCATCAGCCACAATGATATCGCCGGGCACGATGAAGCAGCCGGCGCAAGCGATTGGCACGTTGACGGCATGAGGGAAGATATCGGTCTGCGTATGAAAATTCGGCGTCACGCCGCGCAGCCACAAGCCAAGATCAAGCTGCCGCACTTCGGGATAATCGCGGATGCAGCCATCGATGACCACGCCTTCGCCGCCCTGCGCCTTGAACGAGGTCAGCATCATCTCGCCGAAGACGCCGCTGCTCATGCTGCCACGGGCATCGACGACGATGATGTCGCCCGGCTGACAGGCCATAATAGCGCGGCGATGCAATTCGCGTTCGGGCGCGGCGGCGTATTCATCGCCCCAATGCACATCCTCGCGCTTGGGCATAAATTGCAGCGTCACCGCTTGACCGCAAGCGACGGCGCCCGGATTAAATGGGCTCAAGCCGACCAGATGCGGATTGCGGATGCCAGCGCCTTTCGAGAGCGCGCCGGCGATGGTCGCCGTGCCGATATCGCGCAGGGCGTTCAGGGTCGCGCCATTGATTCGCTCGAATTGCGGTATTCCAGCCATAGTGATCCTGCCGCTATTGCGTATCCGGTATATCGTCGGCGATTATACCAGCGACCGCAGGCTGTGTCCCATAATTGAATTGCGTACGCGCAGCGCCGGTTCGCCCCTACACGCATTCCTGAGTCAAGCATTACCTCTTATTCTGTTCGCCCGAGAATACAGTCACATTTCCGTGCCTCATGCCGTATGATAGCGGGAAACTCAGCGTTGCGAGGTAAGGGACATGAGTTTAAGCATTGGTATCGTCGGCTTGCCCAATGTCGGCAAGAGTACGCTTTTCAACGCCTTGACGCGCGCCCAGAAGGCGGTCGCCGCCAATTACCCGTTCAGCACGATTGAATCGAATCACGCGGTGGTGCCGCTGCCCGATGAGCGCCTTACGCGGCTGCAAGAATGGGTCGGCGTTGAGAATGCGATTCCCGCGCGCGTCGACTTTGTTGATGTGGCTGGTCTGGTCAAAGGCGCGCACAAGGGCGAAGGCTTGGGCAATCGCTTCCTCGGGCATATCCGCCATGTGGACGCCATCGCCCACGTGGTGCGCTGCTTTGATGACGACAATGTCGCGCATGTCAACGAGAGGCCGCAGCCGGCCGATGATATCGCCGTCATCAATACCGAGCTGGCGCTGGCCGACTTGCAGCAGTTGGAGCGCTTGCTGGAGAAACTGGAGCGCGATGTCAAGGGCGACCGCAAGCTGCAAGGTCAACTCGAGATGGCGCGGCGGGCGCAAGCCTTCGTCGGCGAGGGGGCGCCGCTGCGCGACTTTGACGGGCGCGATCATACGGACTTCGCCGCCCTCGAATTTGAGATGCGTTTCCTTACATCGAAGCCGCTCATCTATGTCGCCAATGTGGACGAAGATGGCTTGCAGCGTGGCAACAGTTATCTGGATTCGGCCAAGGAAATAGCGGCGGCTGAAGGCGCGCTCTTGATCACCGTCTGCGCCGGGCTGGAGCAGGAGCTTTCGAGCTTGAGCGATGAGGAACGCGCCGAGTATCTCAGCGTCTATGGCTTGGCTGGCAGCAGCCTTGACGCGCTGATCAGCGAGAGCTACGATCTGCTCGGTTTGATCAGCTATTTCACCTTCAACGAGGACGAGACGCGCGCCTGGACAATTAGGCGGGGCTGGACGGCGCCGCAAGCGGCTGGCGTCGTGCATACCGATATGGAGCGCGGCTTCATCCGCGCAGAGGTGATTCCCTTCGCCGTCTTCGAGCGGCATCAAGACCGCAACGCCATCAAAGCGGCGGGCTTGCTGGGTGTCGAGGGCCGCGATTATGTCGTGCAGGATGGCGATGTGATTCTGTTTCGCTTCAACGTTTGAGGCGCTCCAGAAAACGCTTTACCACCGAGGAAAAAGAGGCAACACAGAGAACTCACAGGAGATTGTCTTTGCATTGTGTCCTCGCTGTCCTCGTTCCACTCGGTAGTAAGAGACTCCGTATGGCGCCTTTGCCATAGGCGGCTTTCCACAGAATGCGCTATTGCCTAGCGGAGGTTCTAGCGGCAGAAGTCGGCGATGAGATCCATATAGATTTCCTGGCAGCGATCGACCGAGGCCAAATCAACCCATTCTTCGATCGCGTGGGCGCCGGCGCCGACTGGGCCCAAAACGACCGTCGGAATGCCATTGTCGCCAAATAGGGCGGAGTCCATCCACCAGCTGCTGCCGATAAGCGATACAGCGCGCCCCAGCCGCGCTTCGGCGACGCGCTTCAACTGCTGAACAAGCGGATCGGTCGCCTCGATATGGTAGGGGCTGCGGGCGAAAGTCGCCTTGGACTCGGCTTTGAAGTCGGGATCGGCGGCGGCGATCTCGTCGAGGATGACCTGCGTTTCAGCTTCGACGCTGCTTCGCGTGTCGCCGGGGATGGTGCGCCGCTCGACTTGCAGCCGGCAATGCGCGGGGTACATCGAGATTTCTTCGCCGCCACTGATCAGCGACGCGTGGAGCGAGCCGCTACCCAGCAAGTCGTGGGTTGGGCGCGCGCGCATCGCCCGGTCGTGGGCGTCCAGCGCGACCAGCACTTTTCCCATTTTGGCGATGGCGTCAACGCCCAGATGAGGCCGCGAGCCGTGCGCCGCCACGCCGAAAGTCTCGATATCGAGCCAGACGAAGCCGCGGTGGGCGATGCTGATCTCCAGTTCGGTTGGCTCGGCTATCAGCACGGCGTCGGCGGACCAGCGCTCCCATTCCGCCAGCAGCGCTTCGGTTCCAAGGCTGCCATATTCTTCATCGACGACCGCGCTGAGCATAACATCGCCGCGCAAGTCCATTTCCCGCGCCGCTTTGAGCGCCAACATGCAGGAAGCCAGCCCGCTCTTCATATCGTAAGCGCCACGCCCATAGAGGCGTCCGCCGCGGATTACCGGCTGGAATGGGGCGTCCATATCGGATACGCCGACGGTGTCGGTATGCGCGTTCAGCATCAGGGATCTTCCGCCGCCCCTGCGCGTAGACACGGCAGATCCACCGCGCGCGATCAGGATGACGTTGGGGCGCTTGGGCGCTGCATCCTGGACGTGGACTTCTAGCCCCGCGTCCCGCCCCCAACTAGCGATGAAATCGGCGATGTCGCCTTCGCCGGCGCCACCAGGAACCAAGTCGGGATTGATCGAGTTTATGGCGACGAGGTCGGATAAAAGGTTGGTGAGTTCGGACACGGTCAAGCCTTAGCTTTGCACTGATATCGCGCTATACGACTCTGAATCGCTGGCCGTTGAGACGGCGATTCGAACGGCTCTACAGAACTTGCTGCGGTCAAAGACTTGTCCCTCCATGCCGGAGGGCTGTGTCTACGCGCCCCGCTGTGTTGCCTCGATCCCACTGTGGTGAAGCCCAATATTTACGCCGGGCGCAAAAAACCCTTCACATCCAGCAGCCCCAGCAAAAATCCGCGCGGATCAGCCGGTTTGGGCAGCGGCAGTTGACGCAGAGGCCTGATGAAGTCGACCGCGAGACCGCCTTCGCTGATGATGCGATTGATCAGCTTGCCCACCTCGTTGTATTGCATGATGATCGCGTTGAGGTAATCGTCTACCGCAGTCACTTTCCAGAGCTCAACCGCCGACAGCAGCGCCTCCAGATTATGCACCAGCATTCCAATTTTGTAACGATATTCGGGTTCGTTAGTGACGCCGCGCGCCTGAATGGCGTCCATGATGCCCTGGCTCGCTATGATTAGCGGCGCCGCGTCCAGCGGGATCGGCAGCTGGCAGCGGGCGATATAGTCGGCGTAATCGAAGAAGGGCGGGTGGCGATTCACGCGGCTGCTGTTGAGGATTTGCTTGCCTTCGCGCGGGATGTAGGCGTTTTCGCGCAGCGCAAGCATCCGCGCCTCAATATCGCCTTGCGTCTTGGCGCCGAGGTAGCGCCGCGTGTGCTTGTAGGTGAGCAGCGTGTTGAGGGTGTAATGACCATCAAAGACGGGATAGACGAAGGAGTCGATGGCATTGCCGCCGATGTTGGATTCTTTGAGAAAACCCTTGGAACCGGTGACCAGCAGATTCTGCGACAGAATCTCGTTGCATTTGAGCAGCAGCCAAGACTTGAGCATGATGCCGTGGAATTGCAGGAAGGGGCTGTCGCTGAATGCGAGAGCGCGGAAGAAGGTGAAATTGATATGCGCCGCAGCCAGCGCTAGATTGTAAAGCTGGCGGAAGACATTGCTGAAGCGGATGGGATTGTCGCCGAAGATATTCTTGCTCGACAGATGCTCGATGGCGGCCGGCAGCGAGTCGTCCACCATTTTCACGCCCATATAGGCGCAGTGGTATTTCGAGGGCAGCGCCATCCGCTGCAAAATCTCCAGCCCGCGCCCGGCTTGGCCGATGAGGATGCCGGGTCCGTCAATGTCGAATTTTGTGAGGACCATGCTGCGCAGCACGTGCGTTTCCAGGCGCTGCCAGTTTCTCGTGCTGCTGTGCGGCACGGCGAAAAGCGAGAGCGAGCGCGGTCCGCTTGCGTCAGGATCGACCTTGGCGATGACAGAGTGGTAATCGGCGTGGTAAGAATTATTGATCAGCCATTTCTGGCCCTTGATGTGATAGTTTTTCTCGCCCGGATCGTCGCTCGCGGGCGTGGCGCAGGTTCGCACGCTGAGCAAGTCGGTGCCGGTATGCTCCTCGGTCCAACTCAGGGTGAAGATCTTGCCTTTGAGTTCCGCCGCCAGCGCATACTCTTCGGCGGCGACCAGCATCATATAAGCCAGACCACTGGCGGCGCAGGCAGTCATATAGCTTGGGTTGTTGCGGAAATGCTTGGTGGCTTCCAGCATCGAGCCCATCAAATTGAAAGTGGGATAGACGTTATCGAGCACATCCATCATACCGGCGCGCAGGCGGTCGTAGTCGAGTATGTCGCCGAATTGCGGGTGTTTGATGGTGTTCATGGATTTAGTGTTGCTGTCCCTTATTGGTGAAATCGCGTTGAAGTGGCGGGCGAATGTCCAGCGCCCCGCCACAGCCGACCACGCCGCCAGCGCCGCCGTCATGGCCGCCGGCGACGAGGTCGCGGACGGTAAGGTCTAGCTGTTGGATATTCATTACTTATATCTTCTGGATTATTTCTTCCCTAGTCAAAGGTTCAACATAATGGCTTAATTCAAGTACTTCGGACATATCCCACCCAGGTATCCACTGTTCGTATCTGTAAAAGCTGTCAATTTTATCTCTGACTCTCGCCCAGAAAAAAGCTGGGATGATTAGCAGCTTAAATTCTCCAGTCTCGGTGCGGGTTGCCGTGAAGACCTGCTCTCTGTCAGTGTACTCTTCTGGCGTGTGATGCACGGAGCTTATGCCAACATATCCCTTTGTAAATCCATCATGAACAAATCCGTTTCGGATTAGGTTGGCCAGTTGTTTATATGCAGTATGTTCAAAGCCGAAGGCAGGGAAAAACATCTTGAGTGTTTTGATCCAGTTTGACTTAGATTTCCCAGTTTTCAGCTTATAGACCAAGTCCATACAAGGCAACATTGAGACAAGCGCCACAATGTGATTTTCACTGCCACTGCGTATAAGAAAGTCAATCTGCGATCTATAGCGCCTCTCCCACAAGTCTTGTGCCTTCCACTTCTCTCCACCTATAACATATCGCGTTTGTCGAAGCCTGTTTGGGACTTCTTTATCTCTTGGAGGAAATAGCGGGTTAAATTGTTCATATAAAGAAAGAAATTGCTTGGCAGATTTGTTATCAGAAGTTGGGAAGTCTTCGTCAAAATCACTTCTCTCGACGACTCGTTTTACTAATCCATTTTTGGGTAAATCTGCCGTGTAGAGATATTGAGCCATTTCACTTTTTTCGTAGAAACATTGAAGGATCTTGCCTTCTTCAATGTACAGCCATTTGTATCGCGGTGGCTTGTAAGCCACCTTTTCTGTTTTCAGATCTCGTTGTGTCCATTCGTAAGCATTGAGGAGCCATTCTTTAATTTGTTCAGCAGTGCATTCCGATAAGAACATCGGATCAGAATTAGGGATTAGGTCCCAATGATCTGACAGAAACTCATAGGTTTCTTCATTGGCCGATATTCGCCAGTTTGATTGAGTTTCGTTATCAACGACCTTGACTTCCCATCTGCCGTTCATATTTGGAATAGACGCGAAATAACTGCAAATTTTCTTAAACAGAATCTCACCCCAATTGTATGGGCAGTTAAGTGAAAATAATGCATCCGTTGGTTTCCACACAGCGGGGGCTTCTTTGTTTAGCCAAACAACATCCCCATTAGGTAAGCGTCTTCTATTACTGGCCATAGATGCTCTAGCTGACCCAATGCGTTCGACTACAACATCTTTTCTCTCGTGTTCTCGTATTAGCTTCTGTAATTCATCGGATATTCTCCTGTATGGGTAAGCCCCCACTGTTCCGTTTAGCTCTTTGTGACACCATAAAATCATCACTTTCTTTTTGTTATTATGTTCATTTGTTGAGGCAATCAGGTTATCCATGTCAACTCATCCGCTGCTGAATAATGATGCGAAAGTAGGGCTCTTTTCCGTTGACGCGCAAATCTTTTCCATCATCTCCTTTTCTGAACCGTATTATCTCAAACTGCTCCGGATTGTGTTTGTTCAAAAACGTAATCGGCACGCCCATCGCGCCTTCCCAATCCATCGGAATCTCGGCCGTCTTAGACACCTCAATCGCATCGTAGTTGTCGTACTTCGGGTATTCCTCTGGCGAGTAGCGTTTGAATAAAATCAGTTCTTCGTGCCTCTGCCGGTAATCCAGATTGGTATACCAGCAGGCGCTTCCAAGCCGGCCATAAACGACGCCGTCGACAATCCTGTAGGCGCTTCCCTCATTCTTTGTCGCCACCAATTCTTTTGCGTAGTCTTCGGGAACGTCAAACAGCATGTCCTTTCCGCGCGGCGTGATGCCAAGCCACAGTTTGTTGTCCTTAATCAGCGGGAAAATCTCTTTGTAAGTAATCGCATTCTGATGTCCAATAATGAGAAACTGCTTGTCATATTCAATCAACTGCGCCACATATTCGCGGAAGAGCGAAAAAGGCGGGTTCGTCACCACGATGTCCGCTTGCTTGAGCAGCTCGATGCATTCCGCGCTGCGAAAATCGCCATCGCCTTCCAGGTGGCGAACACCAATATCCTCTATCGACGGGATACCTGTTTCGTTCTCCGTCCCGTCATATTCCAGCCAGATCGCCTTTTCGGCGTCGTGCTGGCTGAACATATCCATTTGCTGATTCTTGTAGCAGGTGGTGATCAGTTTCTTGAGTCCGAGGACGCGGAAATTGTAGGCGAAGTAGTGAAAGAAATTGCTCACGCGCGGATCATCGCAATTGCAGTAGACGACCTTTCCGCGAAAGCGGTCGGTGTAATGCCGCAGTTCGTTTTCTATGTCGACAAGCTGCGTATAGAACTCGTCTTTCTTGTTCGTCTTCGCTTGGTGCAGGTTGCGGTTCGCTGACATAGGCGTCCTCTGTCGCTTATGCGGGCGAGACAAGGGTAGCGTGGACACTAACCGTCTCTCGCCCCTACAGATTCGTAATCGCCTCGCGCGGAGAGGAAAACTGCTGGGCCATGTCGTATAGACGCAGCAGGAATTCGCGCGGGGCTTCAAAACAGCGCAGCGGGCGCTGCCGCATCAGCGGGAGGAATTCCGTCTCCAGAGCGCTCTCGCTGATAATTTGATTGAACTGATTGGCGAAGGCGTTGTACTGCATTACGACCGCATTGAGATATTCGTCTTCGCCGGTCGCTTTCCACATTTCGCAGGCGGCCAACAAAGCCTCCATCCAATGCAGCATGGTGCCAAGTTTGTAGCGATGTTCCGGGTCGGTCGTCAGATCGCGCGCGTTCAGTTCGTCGGCTAGCGCCTGCATCCGCGTAACGATGCGGCGCGCGTCGAGGTCAATCGGCAGTTCCAGGTCCTCGATGTATCCCGCGTAATCGAAGAAATCGGGATTGCGCAGCGAGCGCGAATTTGCGCGGATTGGATCCCCGCTGGTTGAGCCGGCGAGCCCGAAGCGCAAGGTCGCCATGCGTTCGTCCACATCGGCGCGGCGCGGCGCCCCCAGGTAACGTTTGACATGCTTGGCGGTCATCAAGGTGTTGATGGTGTAATGGCCATCGAAGACGGGCAGGACGAAGGAATCGATGGCGTTGCGCCCGATGACCGATTCCGCCAGGAAGCCTTTAGAGCCGACGACCAGCAGGTTCTGGCCTAGCAGCTCGTTGGCGCGCAGCAGCAGCCAGGACTTGAGCATGACGCCGTGGAATTGCAAGAAGTTGCTCGCGCTAAAAGCCAGGGCGCGATAATAGATGAAGTTGAGCACAGCCGCGCCCATAACGATATTGTACATCTGCCGCAGCACATTGCTGAAATTGATAGGGTTTTCGTTGAAGATGCGTTTCTTCGAGAGATGCTCGATGCTGGACGGGATAGCTTCGTTGAGCAGATTGATGCCGACATAGGCGCATTGGTATTTGCTGGGCATGGCCATGCGCTGCAAGATTTGCAAGCCGTGCCCGACCTTGCCGAGCAGGCGCCCGGGTCCGTCAATGTCAAAGCTGGTGAGCACCATGCGCCGCAGGACATGCGTCTCCAGCCGCTGCCAATTCTTGCAGCTGCTTTGCGGCACGAGGAAGATTGAAAGCGAGCGCGGTCCGCCCGAATCGGGATCGGTCTTGGCGACGATGGTGTGATAATCGGCGTGGTAAGAATTATTGATCAGCCACTTACGGCCCTTGAGATGATAGTCGACGCAATCGGGACCATCGTTTAAGGGCGTCGCCAGAGTCGCGGCGCTCAACAGGTCGGAGCCGATATCTTCTTCGGTCCAGCCGAGGGTGAAGAGGCTGTCTTTGAGCTCTTCGGCGATGTCGTCTTCACCGGCGGCGATGATGGTCATCCAGGCGAGCATGCTGGCGCCAGCCGCGATCATGACATCGGGTTCATCGCCGTATAGCTCGGTACCGACTTGCAGCGACTTGTGCATATTGAAATCGGGCAGCAGCGCATTGTAAAGATGCAGAATGGAATGGCGCAGCCGATTGAAGTCGACAATATCGCCGAATTGCGGGTCATTTATGTACATGCTTGCCGGTCCAATTGGTCAGCGCGCAACTCAAGCTGCGTAGTATAAGCGAACTCTCGCCGTCGCTCAATGGCGGGCGACAATGCGAAATATTTCACAAACTGACATCTGCTGAAACACCGCTGGCGCGCGAAAGCTACGGATTGATTCAGGCTCTTGCACGATTAGGCTCGGGTCAGGAGGGTGTAATTCTTAGGTTTATGGATAGTCGGTGAAAGTTCTTGTCCAGTTTCTAATGTTTGCTATTGCTTGATTGCCTCATTCAGTTTTTCACGCCACTGCGCAAAATCATACCATCCGCAACCAACGCAACCTGAAGCGTCTTTCTTGTCTGTGGGACTCCACTTAGGCCCACCCTCGTAGAAGAAATCTATTCCGAACGGCTTTCCGCGTCGCCCAGTTCTGAAACAATCTTCGCAAGTTCTACTTTTCAGGAGATTGTGGCTTACGCTTCCATTTGACTTCTTGAGAAGTTGGAAATGTTTCTTTATGAACTCTTCATCCATATTGGAATAGTCTATGAGTTTTCTGTTTGATTCGGTATCCCATCGTAATCTCGGCAGTTTGTGATCAATTGTAAGCTGATTATGAGGACGCTCCGTATTCTCAACAATGTCGCGGCTACCGAATATCCTCATGACTAGATTAACGAAGGACTTAGGCATGGATCCACTTTGAACGGCAGACTTGAAAGCTCCTTGCCATCGGTCATGCCGAGTTGTTTTTTCGCAGATTACACATAAGTGATTGTCGCTCTCTATAATCATTCCAGGTCGCGATCTTGTTCCTCGTTCTAGTCCCTGAATTCCGGAACCGCCAGCGATTTGGGTGATTCCGGTATGTTGGTATTCGCACCCTCTACAATGCCATTGTTGATCCTTTAGCACTAGAAACGCTTTATAGTTTTTCTTCGTCTTGTCAAAGGTGTTTTCAAATTCTTCCAGTGTCATTGACATTATGGCTCAACCACCCACTGACATAATTCGCTCGCACGCCAACTGGTAAATGGCCCGGTCTTTTTCATAGGCCATAACTTTCCGACGCGATTCCATGGCGGCAATCAGCGTTGTCGCGCTGCCCGCAAAGGGATCGTAGACGAAATCCCCTTCGTCGCTGAAAAGCGCAATGAACTCTTTGATGAGCGGCAGCGGCTTCTGAGTCGTATGAATCCTCTGCTGAGGCGAAGGCGACTTGCAAACGAACACGTTGTGTACTACGTGTCCATTGAATTTTGTACCGGGTCTCTTCCCAATGACAATAGCTTCCCATGCGTTAATCGGCTTATATTTGTGGTTAAATGGCACGGGATTCGTCTTTTGCCACACTAGAGTCCCAACCGCTACGAATTTGTGCCGTTCAAGGATCTCGCAATACTCGCCAATCTGTGCCTGCGCGCAGAATGTCACAAACCATCCGCGTACTTTGGGCAGAACGTGTCTTGTCCATTCGGAGGGAGATATCGGACCATCCCACTCTCCAAAGTTTCCTCTTGGCATAATAAAGTCAGTACCATCTTTGCGTAGTCGTCGAGGCACTTGACGTTCACAAGTGTAAGCCTTGCTAATGCCGTAGGGAGGATCCGTGAGAAGCAAGTCTATAGAATAGTCAGGGATTAGTTGTGTACCTGCTATGCCATCGCCGAGTCTAAATTCATAATTGTGACCCACAAGCGCTTCTTCAAAGTTATACGTTGTCACCTCCTGCTTCAGAAGACTTTTTATCTCGTTTTGTATGTTCGCCGGATGTTCTGCCTGTAGTATGTTTGCGTCCGCGTCAAACAGCAATCGTCCCAAATTGAGCGAATGTCCATTTAGGTTTTGCGTCTGTATGTTTGTCTGCCAAGCTCTATCAGTTGCACTGTAATGTGGACTACTATGAGATAGAAATCTGCGATGTTTAGGAAAATTGGAAGTAATCCACTTGTTGGCCGTAGCTCTTAGCTTAAGTTTTTGCTCGACCGTCAAGTCTGTTTGGCTCTCGTCAGCATGGGCAAATACGATCGAATGCTGTTTCATGAGACCCTCCCTGAGCCGCTAACCTAATCATATCGTGGATACGATATCAAGGCAAAATGTCAGGATTCTGGTAGGCCCGTAAGAATTCTTGGACTGTTTCCAAGTCAATGGGAGAGAAAATGCACTATCATAATCAAGCGTCGCGCACTTGCTGGACGATCTCGCGCAGTTGGCGGTCGAAATTGGGGTCGGCCGCTTTGAACTCTTTTCCGCTGATGACCAGAGGCGCGCCGAAGACGACGATCTCGGCGCCCAATGCGAGCGTCTCAATCGCTTGCGGCACGCTCAAGCCGCCGACCGCCTGCACTGGGATATCGACAGCGGCGAGCACATCTTCGAGATCATCAAGCGGGCTGAGACCGGGGATCATATTGCGCTCATCGAAGCCGGTGTGAACGATGATATAGTCGACGCCCATCGCTTGCGCCTGGCGGGCGCGGCCCGGCTTATCGGGGCAGAGCATGACATCGCACATGACTTGCTTGCCGTATCGCGCCGCCATTTTGACCTGTTCGATGATGCTGGCGTCGTGCGCTTGCCCCATGACGACGACCATATCGCCGCCGGCTTTGAACATCATCTCGGCTTCCAGCCCGGCGCCGTCCATCGTCTTGAGGTCGACCACTATGGGCGTATCGGGGAAGGCGCTGCGGAAGGCGCGCACGGCGTGGAGGCCTTCGGCGAGCAGGAGCGGCGTTCCGACTTCGAGCCAGTCGACGCCGGCCTGCGCCGAGGCGCGGGCGAGGTCAAGCGCTTCGTCGAGATCGATGACATCAATCGAGATTTGGATTTTGGCGTCCATGATTTACCCCATCCCGGGCGCTTTCGCCCTTGTAGCTTGTCGTCGGGACGATCTATCAGGTCGCCCGCAAAGACACGGTTCCAATGATGGGCGACTCACAGGGGCGCGTAGGTCGCGTAGACACCGACCGCCGACACCTCCCGTCAGTCGCCTCTGCATAACCTAGCCTACACCGGCAACAGAACCGACTTGACATTGACGCCGGCCTCCATTTCTTCGAAGGCTTCTTCCCATTCTCCCAGCCCGTAGACGCCGCCGATGATGGGCCTGAGGTCGATTTGGCCGGTGGAGAGCAGCGCCAGGGCGCGCTCCCAAGTCGAGTAGAGATGGCTGAAGCAGCCTTGCAGCGTGACCGCCTTCTGCACCAGCGGATCGAGGTTGAAGTCCATGGGCTGCGGTCCCCAGCCGATCTTGGTGATGATGCCATTCGGGCGCGCCATTTCCATGGCGGATTTCAGGGCGATGCTAGCGCCGCTGCAATCGACAATCAGGTCCGCGCCGTAGCCATCGCCCAGCGAGCGCACTAGCTCAAGCGGGTCGTCTTCGTCGATGTTGAGCGTCTTGGTCGCGCCGATTTCGGCGGCTACAGAAAGGCGTTGCTGGTCCACCTTAGTGCCGAGCATGATGATCTCGCCGGCGCCGCGCAGCTTGGCCATGAAAAGCGCCATCATGCCGATGGGACCGGGCCCCTGGATGACGACGGTATCGCCCGGGCGGACGACCGGCGTCTTTTCCACCAGGGCGTTGTAGGCGACGCAGATCGGCTCGGTCAGCGAGGCTTGCTCGAATGACACGTTATCCGGGATATGATGTAAAATCGCAGCCCGCGCGGTCACGAATTGGGTGAAGGCGCCATCGATGAGCGCGCCGTAGCCGAGCCGATGCGGGCACTGATTGTAATCGCCGGAATGACAGTAGGCGCAGCGGCCGCAGACTTCAGCCGCAGTCTCCACCGCCACGCGATCGCCAACTTGAAAGTTTTCAACGCCCGCGCCAACGGCGGCGATGGTCCCGCAGAATTCATGACCGAGGACCAGCGGCAGAGTGATCGCCCAGCTTTGGCAGTCGCGCCACATGTGGATGTCGCTGCCGCAGACGCCGGCCGCGCGCACTTCCACCACGACATCGCCCGGATTGGGATCGGGCGGCTGCGGTATATCGCGCAGTTCGACGTCTTTGTCTTCGCGTCCGTATTTGATCAGTGCGTCCATAGACTTTGTTCCTTGACATTCACAGTTCTCAATGTGGGCGAACCGTTTCGTAGCTCAGGTCGCGCCGGACAGGTGGACATAGCCCTTCGACACTGACCGCCGATAAAACCTTCTATCGCTCGCGCATGGTATTGGACTCTGCTGTGGGCTAGATATTGAATCGGTCTTGCGCGGCGCGCTCAGGGGCCGGGGAAGAGCAGCTTGAGGTCAAGTTCAAAGCCGGGCAGAATCGCCTCTCCGCACAAACTGCCTTCAAGACCGACAAATTCGATGTTCAATCCAGCGCCCTCACTTGCGCGGCAGACATCCACGCCCTTTTCCGCTGGCAATACGATCCAGACCAGCCGCGTGCCATTGGCGAGGTAGACAGCCGCTTTGCGGCGAACTTCAGCCAGCGAATCGGTGGGGGATAGAATCTCGATCGCCAAATCGGGCATTGCTGGAACGAACCGTTTGGGGAATGGTTGCGGCGCCCTGGAACTGCTGATAAAGGCGACATCAGGCGCGAGCAGCGTGTTCCGATCATCTGGCGGATAGTAGCCGGTTTCAGCCGTGACTTTGCCTAAATCGTGTGATTCGAGAAAGTGTCTTAAGTGGTAGCCAATTTCAATGGCTAGAGTTCCATGTTGTCCACCTGGCGGCATATCCCAATACAACTCCCCATCAATGAGATAGAAGTATTTGTTCTCGTTTTCCGGGTGATGCGAGAGTTCCCAGACATCGTCGACGGTGTAGAGTTTTTCTTGGATTGCCATCGATTCTAAGTCTCTCTACGCTAGTGTAGCTTGAGTATAGCACAGAGCCTGGATTATCGGCATGATGCGCGCGGCGGGCGACCAAAAGCGAAGCCTCTACAGTTCGGCTTCGTTGGCAAAATACTTGTCGCGCATCCGGTGCAGGAATGCCAGCGAAGCGCGCATCTCTTCCATGCCGTTCATGCCGTCTTCGATGCTGACCCAGCCGTCGTATCCGACATCGCGCAGAATTTGGAATATCGTATCGTAATCGTTCAGCCCGCGGCCGGTGACGCCGTGCTGCAGCGCGTCCACATAGCCAATTTCGCCTTCGCCCTCGCGCAGATCGTCCAGCGAATAGCCCTCGCTCAGAAAGCGGTCGCTGGCGTGCATGCTGACGACGCGCGGCGCCACCGCTCGCAGCAGCTCGACTGGGTCGTCGCCGGCGACGATGGCGTTGGAGGGGTCGTATTGCACACCGAAGTGGTCACGATCGGGAATGGCTTCGAGCAATTCGAGGAAGACATCCATCTTTTGGGCGAATTCGGGATAGCGCCAGAAGCCGTCTTTGTAATGATTCTCGAGGCCGAGGATGATGTTATGTTCGCGCGCGACCGGCAGCACCTGCTCGACGCATTCGACTACCCAGGCGATGCCTTGCTCACGCCCAACTTCGGGGTAGCGCTGCCCGCTCAACACGCGGCAGACGGCGCCAGCGCCGCCGAGCAGCTTGGTCACGCCGATCATCTTCGCCTCATGCTCGACCGCGCGTTTGCGCTCGTCCGGATCGGGATGGGTGAAGTTGGGCGAGCAGCACAGCATGGGCATATCAAAGCCGGCGCCGGCGATGGCATCGCGCACGCTGCCAAGGTACGATTCGTCGAGGCTGGTAAAGAAGCCCTCGTACATTTCCAAGCCATCGGCGTCGAGCGCGCGCGCCATATCGATCCAGTCGAATACGGACATGGTGCGGCGGCCCGCAATGTCCTCAAGGTAGCATTTGGGAAAGGCGGCTATTTTCACGGCTATATTCCGGCGCGTCAGCTAGATGCCGCAAATGCTGAGCAAGATAATGCGGCTGCGATGGCCAGCTTCCAGCCGCTGCAAGAGCAATGCGCGCCGGGCTTCCTCGCGCTCAATAGCAGCCGCCCGCTCATCTTTCTCGGTTTCAGGCGCATTTTCGAAATCATTAACCAGGGAATCCAAGCGAGTATCAGTCGCATCAACAGCCTGTTCCAGCGACAGTACATTGGATTCTCCCCAGGCGAGACCACGGGTTTTGTTTTTCAGCGTATCCAGGCGCGTATCGCGATAAAACTGCTTGACGGTTTCGACATCATCGGTCGTGGTCATAATCCAGGTGGTCGTGCCCCAGGCGCGGGGACGAAACATATCATACTGGACGTCCACCGTTTCGCCATTGGGGTAGAGCGGCATCCACCAATCCTCGACATCATACGCGCACTTGATATCGCCAATGGCTATGATTAGTCCCAAAATAGCTGCGGCTGCGCCTACCAGGATGAAGGTTGTCTTGAGGCAACCCGTTTGGCTACGATTGGCTTCCACCTTGCTGTCTCTCTTCCTTTGATTGCACTGGCGATTTGGCGCGTAATAGTCCGGCGGCTTGGCAAGCGCTGGCGCTATGTTATCACAGCGCGGGCTGGATTCAGCGCGTGGAAATTTCCCCCATCCTAAATCCCTCTTCCAAAATGAGGGGGGGACTTTAACCGCCTGCGCTGGAAAGCGTATGTCTCCCCTTCCCTCGTTCCGGGAAAAGGGGCCGGGGGCTTGTGGCATTATCCAACTGATTCACCACTCCCCTGAGATTTAGTCTATTGCATAGCCAGCAAGACCATGATATATTCGCGCATTGTACATACATTTATGTACATTTGAAAATTGTTCTTTGTCTGCGCGCCAGATTTTATGCCGGAAAAACTCGACAAGATCCGACTCGATCATAACAGCTACATTTCGCTGCATGTGCAATTGCATAATCAGTTGCGCCGGCTGATTGTCTCTGGTCGATGGCGTTTCGGGGAGCGCATCCCTACCGAGATGCAGTTGGCGCGCCACCTCGATATCAGCCGGACGACCGTGCGCATCGCCACCCAGCGGCTTGAGGTGGAGGGCTTGATTAAGCGGACCGCGGGCCGCGGCACCTTCGTCATTTTTCAGCCGCAAGATCATAGCGCGAATCGCGCCATCGGTTACCTCACATGCAGCTTCCACAACGAAATCCACACCAATATCCTCAGCAGCGCCCAGACTGAATTGCGCTCCGCCGGCTATCAGGTGATTTTCAGCAATTCGCGCGATAGGGACGACGAGGCGCGGATCCTGCGGCAACTGCTTGATGACAAAGTCGCCGGGCTGCTGCTTTGGGCGAATGCCGAGCCAAGCGAAGAAACAGTCGCCATCCTCTCCGAGTACGAGAGCAGGGAGATCCCGCTTGTTTTTGTGGATCGCCCCATCGAGGGGATTCGGGCGGATTATGTGTCAAGCGACAATTTTGGCGGGTCCTATGATTTGGTCGGCCATCTCATCCAGCTGGGGCATCGGCATATCGTGCAGCTCATGCCCAATTTCGATGATTTGCTCCCGGTCAACGAGCGCCGCCGCGGTTATGTGACCGCGCTTGAAGAGCAGGGCCTGCTCGCCTATGCGCCTTGGAAAATCTCCCCGCCGGAACGTCACGAGTTTCACGAAACCGATATCTACAGTCTGGTCGGCGCCCAGAGCCGTCATGTGATTCAGCAAGTGGAAAGCTTTGCTGACGCTGTGGGTCCGATGCCGACGGCGCTTGTCTGCATCAATGACATACTCGCCATCATCGCGATCAACGCCTTAAACAATATGGGTTACAACGTGCCGGGCGATGTCTCGGTTGTTGGATTTGACGACATCAGCATGGCTTCGCATATTGGCGTGCCGCTGACGACGAGCGCGCAAGACGCCTATGAGTTGGGCAAGGTCGCTTCGCAGATGCTTATGGAGCGGCTTGGCGGCGGCAATATGGCGCCGCGCGGCTATGCCGTGCCGACTCGGCTGCGCATCCGGTCATCAACAGCGGCGCCCGCCATTGGCGTCAAAACTATGATCGAGACCTAGGGAGAGGAGGCGCTATCGAAAAGCTTTAAGCGAACCAAGCCGTGGAAAGCCTGGGCGCCGCCAACGCGCCCGTCATTCGGAAGGCGAGTGTCTATGCCGCCCCTGAATGGCAAACCAATTCCGGAGTTGGCGAACGCAAACCATCTATTCAATAGTTGTAGGAATTGTAGCCTTTGATTCATGCGAAAAGACCGCTCTTGTCTGAAAGGATGCCGACAATGACGAGCTCTACAGTCGGCGGGATTGATGACAACAGAGAACCTGAAATCCCCGTATGCCGAGACGATCTGCGGGGCATGCCGCGCGCCGGTGAAGCGTTAGACATACTGATCCCCGTCGCCAAACGCTATTACCAATTGGCGCAAATGAAGGAGCGCGAGCTGGATAATCGGACGCATTTCACCAACTTCTACGGGAGCGTAGACTGCGCCATGCGTGTGGTGGAACGGCAAGACCATGTAGGGACGGTGGATGTCGATGCCGTTGTCGCCAAGATAGATCTGCCATGCATTGCCAATACACTGCCGCTTTTGATTGAAGCCTTCGAGCAGTGTCGCTCCCTCTGGGAAGAAACGCGCAGTCCAGAGATGCCGGAGGGCCGCCCCCAGCCCGACCTCACGAACACATTTGGCGTTCTGGCATACATCGGCTCGAAGATGTACCCGATATGCGGAACTTATAGCATTATGAGTGATTACAGCGACCCGTTCGCCTAGGGAGAGGAGGCGCTATCGAAAAGCTTTAAGCGAACCAAGCTGTGGAAAGCCTGGGCGCCGCCAACGCGCCCGTCATTCGGAAGGCGAGTGTCTACGCCGCCCCTGAATGGCAAACCAATTTTGGAGTTGGCGAACGCAAACCATCTATTCAATAGTTGTAGGAGTACAACGCATGAAAGCAAGAACCGTACTTTTCGTCCTTCTCGCCGTCATCGTGGCGTCCTTTAGCTTCACGGCTATGGCGCAGGATGTCGCGCGCGAAGACACCGCGATCTTCGACCGCGATGGTCGCGTTGGTCCCCAACCCGCCTTTGACAACTACAATCCCTTCGTGCCCAACAACCTTAGCAATGGCGGTCTGGGTCAAGCTGTATTTGAGCCGCTGTTCATCCTGAACTACGAAACCGGCGAGGTCATGCCTTGGTTGGCGGCGGGCGCTTCCAGCAATGATTCGCTTGATGTCTGGACTTTGAACCTGCGCGAAGGTTCGGCCTGGTCCGATGGCGAAGCCTTGGATGCCGATGATGTCGTCTTCACCTTTGAGTTGCTCGGTAAAGAAGAAAACGCCGGCCTCTCGCGGGCTGGCAACGTCCAGACCTGGATTGACAGCGTGGAAGCGGTTGACGCCACCACCGTTCAGTTCAACCTGAAGGCGCCCAACCCGCGCTTCCAGCTGGACTTCCTGACGGTCAAGATCGGCGGCAACACGCTGGTCATGCCTGAGCATGTCTGGGCGGATGAAGATCCCTTCACCTTCAAGAACTTCCCGCCGGTTGGTTCCGGTCCGTACACCTTGACCCACGCCGACGAGACCAACTGGATCTACGACCGCAACGACGATTGGTGGGGCGCTGCGACTGGCGCTTTGAAGATGCCTGAGCCGCTGCGTCTGATCTGGATCATCACCGGCAACGACCAGATCCGCACCACCCTGGCCGTCAACAACGAAGTTGACAGCATCATGGACGTTACCCTGGGCGCCTTCGAGGCGATGCAGGCGCAGAACGACAATATCTTCGCCTGGGTCGATGGCATGCCCTTCGTATGGCTGGATCCCTGCCCGCGGCAGCTGTCCTTCCAGACCGATGTCGCGCCTTGGGACAACGCCGATATGCGCTGGGCGATCAACCACATCGTCGACCGCGACAACATCATCGAGGTTGCCTATGAAGGCGTCACGATTCCGTCGCGCACGATGTTCGTTGAATACGGCGCCATGTTCCCCTTCATCGATGCGATTGAAGACGCCGGCATGGGTCTCAGCTCGACATCGAATCACATGGCGGCGGAAGAACTGTTGACCGCCAACGGCTACACCCGCGGTGGCGACGGTCTGTGGCAAGATGCTGACGGTCACGTTTTGAGCCTGGCGATTCAGGTTCACGAAGGCTTCATTGAGAAGCGCCGCATCACCTCGGTACTGGTTGAGCAGCTGCGCGCCTTTGGCGTCAACGCCAGCGCCGCCGTCATCGCTGGCCCGACCTGGGGCGACAACAAGCGCTTCGGCAACTACGAAGCCACGACCGACTGGGACGCCTGCGGTTCGGTTAACGAGCCCTGGGCTTCGATGGATCGTTACACGGCGCGTCACTACGTTCCGATTGGCGAGCGCTCCTCCGGCAGCAACCATGCGCGCTGGTCCGGCATGAACAACGAAGCGTACAGCGAAATCGTTGCGCAGATCGGTTCGCTTCCGCTGGGTGATCCGGAAGTGATTCCGATGGTATTGGACGCGTACCAGTACTTCTACGAAGATCTGCCGATTCTGCCGCTGAACCAGGCGACCAAGCTGATCCCCTTCAACAGCACCTACTGGGAAGGCTGGCCGACCTCCGATAATAACTTCAACCATCCAGCCACCTGGTGGCATTCGACGCATCAGATCATCTCCGAACTGACCAAAGCGGGCATGTAAGGATTTGATTTCGTTTGGGGTCCCCAGCTGGCGATTGCCGGCGGGGACTCCGCCTCTACAAGGCATACAGCGCGGATGAGATATTGCTTCAGCTACTGATTGAATAGGAATAGGCAAATGGTGTTTAGTCACACAAATGACATCTGTAGGGGCGTGTCGCCGAAACGCCCAAAATATGTGGCTGGAAAAAGGGCGTCTCAGCGGGTCGCGTAGACACTGACCGTCAGACGCCCCTACACGCTGCTTGTTCATTGCATTAGTTTGTTGAAACGGTTTTGTTTGTAATTTGATTGTTATGACTTTGCAGTATGCCAATAACACAGCGACGTTCGCCACATAGAGAAGGGCGCTGACATGGGAAGTTTTTCGCTCAACTATTTGCTGCGCCGGCTGCTCGTTTTTTTCCTGACCGTCTGGGTGGCGGCGACCTTGATCTTCATCATTCCGCGCTTGGCGCCGGGCGATCCAATCCAGGCGATGATTGCGCGAATGACGCAGTTCGAGGGCTACGTTGAGAATGCCGATTTAATCATTGAAGCCTGGCGCAAGCGTTTCGGGCTTGATGACCCGCTTTATGTGCAATATTTTCGCTTCATAGGCAATACGCTTCGGCTTGATCTCGGTTATTCGATGGCGAATTTTCCGGCGACAGTTTATGAATTGGTGGGCCGGGCGCTGCCCTGGACCATCGGACTGGTCGGCATTGCGACCTTTATCTTCTTTACGGTTGGCAATCTCTGCGGCGCCTTGCTGGCTTGGTATCGAACGCCAAAGTGGCTTAAAGTGCTGATACCGATGTCGATGACTTTCACATCGGTGCCGCCGGCGCTGTTTAGCCTGCTGCTCGTTTACATATTTGGCTTTCTCATACGGGTGAACAACAACCCTTTATTCCCTCAGGTTGGCGCTTACGCCCGCGGGATGGCGCCGGAGTTCACGCTGGAGTTCTTCGGCAGCGTGCTCTATCACGGCTTCCTGCCGGCGATGTCCATCGTATTGGTGACATTCGGCTTCTGGGCGCTGGGCATGCGCGGCATGATGGTCACCATTGAGGGCGAGGATTATATGATCCTGGCGCAGGCGAAGGGCTTGAAGCCCTTCTATGTCTTGTATCGCTATATGATCCGCAATGCGATTCTGCCGCAGATGACGGCGCTGGCGGTTTCGATCGGCACGCTGATCAATGGCTCGGTGCTAGTGGAGATTATGTTTGTCTACAATGGCATGGGCTCGCTGATTTATTCCGGCATCGCCAATCAGGATTTCGGGCTGATACAAGGGACATCATTCATCTTGATTGTGACGAGCGCGCTGGCGGTGCTGATCATTGACTTGACCTATCCGCTGATTGACCCGCGCATCAGCCTGGAAGGGAGGTAGACATGGCAGAAAACACATCGGACGCCCCCGTCGCTGGCGGCACCAAGGAAGCGGGACTGCTGAACCGCTTTGACAACCCTTGGTTAAATTGGAAGTTTCTCACGGGCGCTGGCATCATCGGCTTCATCTTCTTCTTGATCTTTCTGGGCAATCAATTGTGGGATACGGAATTGGCCCTGGCCGGCGCCTCCCCTTTGAATATGCCGCCGGTCGGCTTTACCAACTGGCGCAACCAGGAAGGCATACCCGAGCATCCGCTGGGCACCGAGAATAGCGGGCGCGATATGCTGGCGCTGCTGATTGTGGGCACGCCGCGGACGATTGGCGTCGGCGCGATTGCGGCTTCGGTCGGTATGGCCGTCGGCATTCTTTTGGGTTTTCTGGCGGGCTTTGTCGGCGGCTGGGTCGATGATGTCGTTCGATTAGCGACTGACGTAACCATCACCATCCCGTCGCTCTTGGTGCTGATTGTGATTCAAGCCGTCTTGCCGCGCATTGATCTGTTGACGATGGCGCTGCTGATTTCGATGTTCGCCTGGGCGACGCCGACGCGTTATATCCGCGCGCAGGTGCTCAGCATGCGCGAAAGCGGCTATGTGCAGATGGCGCGTCTTTCCGGTGTGCCGACCCGCGATATCATGTACCGCGAGATTATGCCCAACCTGCTGCCCTATCTCGCGGCGAGTTATATCGGCAATATGACTGGCGCGATTCTGTCGGCGGTTGGTTTGGAATTGCTGGGCTTCGGTCCGCAGCGCATTCCTTCTTTGGGCGTCACCATCTTTTGGTCGATCGAAGCGGCCGCCCTGCTGCGCAATATGTGGTGGTGGTGGGGCATCCCGACGGTGATTCTAGCAGTCGTCTTCATCGCGCTGCTGCTGATTAACCTGGGCTTGGACGAGATCGCCAATCCGCGTTTGCGCAAAGCGAACTAGGGCGCTGGGAGCGAAGCGATATGGAAGAGCGGAAGCGCCACGACAGCGACCGCGTCGTGCTCAAGGTAGAAAATCTTCGGATCCATTACGCCACGCCGCAGGGCGATGTCATCGCCGTCAGCGATATCAGCTTCAATCTCTATGAAGGCGAGACCCTCGGTTTGGTTGGCGAATCCGGCTGCGGCAAATCGACCACCGCTTACGGCATCCTGCAATTGGTGCAGCCGCCGGGTTATATCGTGCATGGCAGCATCGAGGTGGATGGCACCGAGGTGCTGAATCTGGAAGAGGAAGCGCTGCGCAAATTCCGCTGGACCGGCCTGTCGCTGATCCCGCAAGGCGCGATGAATTCGCTGAACCCGACGATGCGCGTCAAAGACCAAATCATTGATGTGATCGAATCGCACGAGGGCAAGCAGAACGACAAGGAAGCGCTGCGCGAACGCATCTTTGAACTATTCCAGAACGTGGGCTTGCCCAACCGCATCTACAATATGTACCCGCACGAGCTAAGCGGCGGCATGAAACAGCGGGTCTGCATTGCCATGGGTGTGGCGCTGCATCCGACTGTGGTCATCGCTGATGAAGCGACGAGCGCGCTGGATGTCGTTGTGCAGCGGATCGTGGCGCAAACGCTGGTGAAAGTGAAAGACGAAATCGGCGTATCGCTGATCGTCATTGGTCACGATATGGGTTTGCTGGCGCAGATCGTCGATCGCATCGCGGTGATGTACGCCGGCAAAATGGTCGAAATCGCGCCGGTGGAAAATGTCTACGCCAATCCGCTGCATCCCTATACGCAGCTGCTGATTGATTCAATTCCATCGATCAAAGAGCGCAAACCGCTGAAAATCACCGAGGGCATCACGCATGACCCGCGCAATCCGCCCTCCGGCTGTATCTTCCGCTTGCGCTGCCCTTTCGCCTGGGAGCATTGCGCCGAGTTCGAGCCGCCTCCGATCACCGTAGAAGACAAACATGAAGTTGCTTGTCATCTGTTTGACCAGCAATTTGAAGAGAGGAGGACGAATGCCCTCGCCACTCTTGCAAATCCGTGAAGCCACGAAAGTTTATTCTACTGGCGGCTTCTTGGGCGGCGGCAAGAAGACCGTTGTCGCGCTCGACAACTTCAATATGACGATCGACGAAACACCGGCGACGATTACCACCATCGCCGGGGAAAGCGGCAGCGGCAAGACAACGCTGGCGAACCTCGTTCTCGGTTTCATCAAGCTGACGTCGGGTCATATCATCTTTGATGGCGAAGACATCACCGATATGACAGATGATCAATTGAAGGTATACCGCCGCAATGTGCAGGCGGTCTTCCAGGATCCCTTCGGTGTTTACAACCCCTTCTATCGTATCGACCACGTCTTTGATTTGGTCAATAAACACTTCAGCTTGTCGGATAATCAGAGCGAATATCGCGACATGGTCGAAGCCGGCTTGAATGTGGTCGGCTTGTATGGCGAGGATGTGCTGCGCAAGTATCCGCATCAATTGAGCGGCGGGCAGCGGCAGCGCATCATGATGGCGCGCGCCTATATGATCAAGCCGCGGCTGATTGTGGCTGACGAGCCGGTGTCGATGGTGGATGCCTCGCTGCGCGCCTCGATCCTCGATGCCATGCTGCGCTTGCGCGATGATCACAATATATCTTTTTTGTATATCACGCACGATTTGAGCACCGCTTATCAGATCGGCGATCAGATTTATATGCTCTATCAGGGCACGACAGCCGAGCGCGGCGCCGCCATGGATGTGATCGACGCGCCGCAGCACCCCTATGTGCAGCTGCTGATCGACTCGGTGCCCGTGCCCGACCCGACTGATAAATGGGATGTCAATATCTCGCTGCCCAGCGAAGAAGAAATGCGCACAGCCGCTTCTGTCGGCTGCCGTTATTATCCCCGCTGCCCGCATCGCATGGACCGCTGCCTGGAGGAACAACCGCCGCTTTTCAAGATGGACAAGCCGGAACACGAGGCCGCGTGTTACCTCTATGAAGAGCGCGAGATCGCGCCGATTGAAGCGCCTATTCTTTACAGCAAACCCAAGACCGATGAGGCATTGGCGCGGCAGCGCCGCTCGCGCGCGCCCTGGGCAGCCGCCGGTATCCTGCTGATCGTGGCCGCGGCGGTCGCCGCTTTCGCAATCAACCGGAATAACGCCGCCATCGCCGCCGAAGCGACTGCTGAAGCGCGCGCGGCAAAGGCGACTGACCAAGCCATCGCCGCCATGACCGCCTCGGCTGAAGCCGAAGAATATGCCGCCGCGACCGCGCAAGCGGATGCGGAAGCGGAAGCAGCCGAACCGACGCCGATTCCGGAGCAGGACTTCAAGCTGTCGCCCGCGGACGCTGTTGACAAGGGCGCGCTGGCGCTGAACGTGGTGACGCGGGACGAAATCGCCGACCAGGCGGATAAGCACCAATACAGCTTTGCCGGCGAGGACGGTCAAGAAATCACGGTCAAGATTCGCACCGGCGGCGGCGGCTTGAGCGGCGGCAACCTGAACTCGCCTTATGGCACCATATATGGACCCGATGGCGAATTCGTAGCGCCGCTTGGTGATACGGCGGTCCGTCCGCGCCGCAGCTACAATGCGCCGCTCACGCTGAGGGCGGGAACGTACACGATTATCGTCGGGTCGGCGCAAGTGGATCGTTATGGCTTGGTGGGCGATGCGCCCTATCAAATCGAAATCGAAGGCGATGAACCGGCGATCGAACCGACGGCCGAGGCGACGCCGATCCCGGAGCAGGACTTTAAGCTGTCGCCCGCGGGCGCCGTCGACAAGGGCGCGCTGGCGCTGAATGTGGTGACGCGGGATGAAATCGCCGACGAGGCGGATAAGCACCAATACAGCTTCTCCGGCGAGGACGGTCAAGAAATCACGGTCAAGATTCGCACTGGCGGCGGCGGCTTGAGCGGCGGCAACCTGAACTCGCCTTATGGCACCATATATGGACCCGATGGCGAATTCGTAGCGCCGCTTGGTGATACGGCGGTCCGTCCGCGCCGCAGCTACAATGCGCCGCTCACGCTGAGGGCGGGAACGTACACGATTATCGTCGGGTCGGCGCAAGTGGATCGTTATGGCTTGGTGGGCGATGCGCCTTATCAGGTGGAGATTGAAGGCGATGAACCGGCGCCGCCAGCGGAACCGACGCCACTGCCGCAGGTTGATCCGACGGCGCTGCCGCAGCCGGACTTCATCCTGTCGCCTGAGGGCGCGGCGGACAAGGGCGGGTTGACGCTTGACGAGGTAACACTGGACGAAATCGCGGCTGAGGATGATTTGCACAGTTATACCTTCGAGGCGAGCGCCGGCCAGAATGTGTCGGTGAAGATTCGCACCGGTGGCAGCGGCTTAAGCGGTGGCAATTTGAACTCGCCCTACGGCGCCATCTATGGACCCGATGGCGAATTTGTGGCGGCGCTGGGCGATACGGCGGTCCGTCCGCGGCGCAGCTACAACGCGTTACTGACCTTGAAATCGGGCGTATACACGATCATCGTGGGCGCGGCGCAAGTGGACCGCTACGGCTTGGTGGGCGATGCGCCTTATCAATTGACGGTGGAAAGCGTGGAGGCTTAGCGCCTATAGATGCGGCAGCGCATATAGACGACATTTGACAGCCCCTTCAGGCAGAATCACGGAGGGGTAATTTTATGGGAACGAATTGCCAAAGGCATAATTCGAATTGAGTTGCGTGAAGGGGGAGTTGACGTGTTGACTCAGGAACAGATTGATTTCTTTAATGAGAACGGTTTTCTGCGCATCCCGCAGGTATTCAACGATGAGGAGATCACGGCACTGTCCGATAGCCTCGACCAGCTGATCGAAGACTGGTCGATCACTAGTCCCGGCTGGTCGGGTCCTTGGCGCGATGTTTACCTGGACGAGGAGGTGGAGAAGCAGGTGAAGCTGACGGCGATGCACGACCTGCACCTCTATTCCGATGCCTGGATGCGCGCGGTGACGCATCCAAAGCTGGGGAAGTGCCTGTCGCAATTGCTGGATTCGAGCGTCGAGCTGCATCACACGACCATGCACATCAAGCCGCCGCAGACCGGGCATCCTTTCCCTATGCATCAAGACTCGCCTTTTTACGAACACGCGGACGGGCGTTTCCTCGATACGCTGGTGCACCTGGATGATACCTTCCACGAGAACGGCGAGATCCGCTTTCTGGCGGGGTCGCACAAGATGGGCAAACTGCCGCATATCCTGGAGTATCCTGACGGCACTAAGTGCTCGCCGCATTTGAATACGGACGACTACAAGCTGGAAGATACGGTGCCGGCGCCGGCGAAACGCGGCGATGTCGTGGTTTTCCATATCTACTGCATTCACGGCTCCTACATCAACCAGACGAAGGAGCCGCGGCGAATGGTGCGCATGGGCTTCCGCGATCCGCATAATGATCAGCTTGCCGGGCAGAGCAATGGTCGCCCCGGTTTGATTGTGCATGGCTATCGCGAACGGCGCGGCGCTGAAGAACTGCTGAAGCAGACCTAGCGCGAGCGCAGCCCTTTGCCCAAGGAAGAAGCGCTTGTCATCGGCTTGGACATCGGCGGCAGCAAAACGCTGGCGGGTCTGGTCACGCGATCAGGCGAAATCAAGCGATACAAGCCGGTGGCGACGGCGCCATCGCCGGTGGCGATACTGTCCAGCGCGCGCTCGCTTTGCGAATCGTTGATTGGCTCAACAGACGCGCCCGTGCCAGGCATCGGCATTGGCAGCGCCGGCATCATCGACACGGAAGAAGGCAGTGTCATCTTCGCCAACGAAAATTTGCCCGGCTGGACCGGAACGCGTCTGGCCGAACTCGAAATCGGCGGCGGGCTGCCGATCACGGTTGAGAATGACGCGCGCGCGCTGGCTTATGGCGAGGCTATTATGGGCGCGGGCGTCGATTACGATTCGCTGCTCTGCGTCACCGTCGGCACTGGCATCGGCGGGGCGCTGATCATGGATGGCGAGCTCTGGCATGGCGCCAATTACAGCGCCGGCGAAATTGGTTACCTGGTTGTCGATTGGCTGGGCGACCGACCGTTAATCCTCGATCAATATGCGTCTGGACCGGCAATCGAGCGCGCTTATCAGGCGGCAACCGGGCGCGCGGCCCGGCTGCCGCTGACGAAAATCGCCCAATTGGCGCAGGCTGGCGACGCGACCGCGACCGAAGCAATCGTGGCGAAAGCGCGGCGCCTGGGTGTCATATTGGCTGGCTGCGCCACCTCGCTGAATCCGGCTGCGCTGGTGGTCGGGGGTGGCGTGCCGCAGATTGGCGCGCTCTGGTGGGATGCGTTGGAGGCGGGTTTCCGCGACAGCTTGCCACCGCCCGTCGCCGCGACGCCGCTGCTGCCTGCGCGGCTGGGCGCGAACGCGGTCTTGCTGGGCGCGGCAATGCTGGCTTGGAAAATGGTTGACGCATGAAAGCCGATGCCTTTCTGGCCGCCGTCAAAGGCAAGCTGATCGTGTCTTGCCAAGCGCTTAAAGACGAACCACTGCATGGCGCCGAGGTGATGGCGAAGATGGCGCTGGCGGCGCAAATGGGTGGCGCGGCGGCGATACGCGCCAATGGACCGGCCGATATCCGCGCGATCAAAGCGGCGGTGGATTTGCCCGTTATCGGCTTGTACAAGCGAGGCAATAGCCGCGTCTACATCACGCCGACATTTGACGACGCCGCCGAGATCGCCGAAGCGGGCGCTGATGTGATTGCGCTTGATTGCGCCAATAGGAACCGGCCGGATGGCGCGCCCCTCGGCGATCTGCTGGAGCGCATTCGCCGGGAATTGAGGCTGCCGGCTTTCGCTGATGTATCTACACTGGCGGAGGCGCAGGGGGCGGCCGCTCTTGGCGCGGCGATGGCGGCGCCGACGCTCTCGGGTTATACAGAGAACAGCCCGGCGTCGGAAGGGCCCGACTTTGATTTGCTGGCGCAGATGATCAATGCGCTGCCCATACCGGTGATCGCGGAGGGCCGCATTCATACACCTGAGCAGGCGCGGCGGGCGCTGGACTTGGGCGCTTGGGCGGTGGTGGTCGGCTCGGCAATCACCCGTCCGCGCGCGATCACGGCGCGTTTTGCGCGGGCGCTCGGTGTAAGGCAATCATGTCTTTCGACTGAAACATAAGCAATTTCACTGCGGTAATGAAAGTCTGCGCGCGCTGTTGCGCTAAGGACGGTCGCAACGGGTCAGCCACCGGCTGCCCCCTACAATTTCGATGTTATGGTGTGATGTAGGGGCGACCCGGTGGGTCGCCCGAAAATATGCCACAATGTACAAGGCGGTTATTTTGCATGGCTAACCTGGAACTGCTAAGAATGGAGAAAACATGAAAACAATCGGATTCCTCGGCGCAGCGCATATTCACAGTCCCGGCTTCATAAAACGCGTCAATGAACGCGGAGACCAGTTCAATGCCAAAGCGGTTTGGGACAGTCAATCGGCGCGCGCGGAAATCGCCGCCGAGCAGCTTGCTTGCGCTGCGGTTTCTAACTACAACGAAATCTTGAACGACAGCGAGATTGACGCCATCATTATTTGTTCGGAGACATCGCTTCACCTGGAGTTGGTGGAAGCGACGGCGGCCGCCGGAAAAGATGTCTTTGTCGAGAAGCCGCTGGGCATGGGCGCGCATGACGCTTACGCCATGCAGCGCGCTATTGATAAAGCCGGCGTAAACTTCCAGACCGGGCACTTCATGCGCAGCATGCCCGTTTACCGCCAGCTGAAAGCCTGGATCGAGGCGGGGACGCTGGGCGCAATCACGCGCGTTAGGCATTCGAATGTGCATCAAGGCGCTATCGCCGGGATATTCGACAGCGGACGCGGACCCTATTTGAATTGGCTCTGGATGACTGATCCGGCGCTTTCGGGCTGTGGCGGCTTCGGGGATTTGGGCGCGCATTCCCTCGATATCCTCATGTGGCTGATGGGCGATGTGCAAAGCGTGACGGCGCAGGTGGATCGTCTGCTGGGCAAATACGACTGCGATGAATACGGCGAGGGTATGCTGCGCTTCGCTAATGGCGCGATCGGCACATTGGCGGCTGGTTGGGTCGATGTCTTGCGACCGCAGTCGATTCTGATCAGCGGAACCGAAGGCGTCGCCTATGTTGACGAAGGCGCGCTCTATGTACAATCGGACAATCTGCCGGGCACGGAGGGCGGCGAATGGACTGATCTGCCCGATGCGCTGCCTCATGCCTTTGACCTCTTCCTCGATGCCCTTAACGGGGAAGACGTCCCACTGATTTCAGCGAAAGAAGCGGCCGACCGCAGCGCCGTTATGGAAGCCTTTTACCAAGCTGCGGCTACCAATTCCTGGGTTCAACCCAAAACAGCCTAATAAGGAGCGGGAAATATGAGCAGTCTAAAGGTAGGTGTCATCGGCGTCGGCGGGATCGCCCGCACGCATATGCCCGGCTGGGAAGCCTCGCCCCATGCCGAAGTGATAGCGGGCGCCGATCTGGCGCCCGCGGCGCTGGAGAACTGGGGCGCGCAATGGAATGTGGGCAAGCTGGAGACCGATAGCGCCGCCGTCATCAACGACCCCGATATCGACATCATTGACGTTTGTACGCCCAATATGTATCACGCCCCTTTATCCATCGCCGCGCTGGAGGCGGGCAAGCATGTTATCTGCGAGAAGCCGCTGGCGCCGACCCCGGCTGATGTGCAGCGCATGATCGAAGCGCGCGACAAATCGGGCAAAATGTTGATGACCGCGCAGCATTTTCGTTTCGCCGGCGTCTCTAAGGCGCTGAAGGCGGAGATCGACGGGGGCGCGCTCGGTGACATTTATCACGCTCGCAGTTGGATGCTGCGCCGCTCTGGCATCCCCACGAGCCTCGCGTTCCTGTCCCGGCAGCATGCCGGCGGCGGCGCCTGCATCGACATTGGCGTACATATTCTCGATTTGACGCTCTGGATGATGGGCAATCCCGAACCGGTCTCGGTTACCGGCGTTGCCCGCCGCGAGATCGCCAGCAACCCGATGGCATTTGGTCGCTGGCCCCGGCACGGGCGCATCCCCGAGGGCATGGATGTCGAAGAAATGGCGATGGCTTTCGTCCGATTCGAAACCGGCGCGACGCTGGTCTTCGAGATTTCCTGGCTGCTGCATCACGATATCGAGGGCGAAGATATGCAGATGTGGCTCTATGGCAGCGGGGGCGGATCCCATTGGCCCAAGTGCGAGATTTACGACACCAACTACGAAAGCATGCAACTCTACAATCGCAAGCTGAAGCTGACGCAGAATATCTCTGAGCCGCATGCGCAGGAGTGCGTCGAATTCGCGCAGGCGATCGTCGATGGCGCGCCCTCGCCGGTGCCGGCCGAGCAATCGCTGCAGGTGATGAAGATCTTGAACGCGATCTACGAAAGCCAGAAGACCGGACGCGAGGTGCTGTTGTAAGCTCGATAAATTGAGAATTGTAGGGGCGACTTATCAAGTCGCCCACGAACCTCAAATGCAGCCAGTTCATATTACCCGCCTAACATCAATCTTTGCGCTTTTGTTAGTGATCGCCCTCAATGCCTGTGGCACGATGGCGCCGGCGCCGGCGCCAGCACCGGAAGCGCCAAAAGCGGGCTTGTGGTCGCTACGATTCAGCGGCGACTGCAGCGGGCAAGAAGCGGAATCGCTGCTCATCACGCAGTTGGACGAAACCGCCATTGTCTTCGACGAATTTGAGCTGCTGCGGAATGACGCGGGCGAATACTTGGGCAGCGCCATATTTATCGCGCCGATGCCCGTTGACGGGCGCGACATCCCCTATGAGATTCGCTATGTGCTGCGCGCTTCAGAGAATGGCGGCTTCAGCGGGACCGAGACAATCATTGAAGGCGGCGGTCACGGGCTGACCTGCCCGGTTGAGCTGGTCTTCGAAGGTGACGAATAGGCCGCAGGTTAGCAAAGACAACTGCGACTTTGAGATTTAGTCTCCCCTCCGCAGTGCATTGGGTCGCGCGGACACTGACCGCCGGGAGGGCTGGGGGAGGAGTTGAGCTGCTATTCCACCGGATAGGCGATCGTCGTAATCAAGCTTTCTATCACCCCGCCGCTGGCGTACATGCGCGAATACTGCACCGATATCGGCACATCGCTGCGGACGCGGATGCCGTAAGGCACATCAAAGGGTATCTGGTAGCCGCCGAGCTGCTCGGGCTTGTCCAGGCGGATGTGCGGGCAGCGCTTCGCTGGCACGGTTATGGCGATGCCCTCGACGGCGTCTCGGTCTTCAAAGTAGAAATCGAAGATGACGTTGGCGTCGTCGGGCGTGACGTTGAGGATGCAGACGGATTCGTGATTCTTGTTGACGGGGTCGTCATCGGCTGGCGCCGCCAGGTAGGCGTCGGGGATCAGCCAGGTCAACGCGCCATTCGTGGGCATGGGGCTCTCCTATTTTTGAATATGTTTGCTGTAGGGCTTGTCCGGTTCTCGACGTTGGGCGTGCATTGCTGCCCCCATCCACGAAGGTCTATGTCTACGTGACCCGGCCCCTTGCCGTAGTGCAGTGTCTACGCTCACCCCACAAGGAGGGAAGGGGAGTTTTCCAGCGTCTTCGCGCATTTTAAGCCCCTCCCTCTTCATGGAGGAGGGGTTTGGGGTGGGGGTATGCGGGCAATTTGCTTCATGAGTATCCTGATTTGCCACAGTAGCGGACAAGCCCTACAAATGGGCGCAGCTACCGCGCGTCATCGTCGACAAACAGGTTGCGGCGATAGATTTCATCGGGCCGGCGAACCACATGCCAGGCCTCCTCATCCGGCATGCGCGTCGGTTTGCCAGTCAACAGGGCGCCCAGGAATATCCGCGCCGCTTTGACCGCCATCGCCGTGATATTGAGGATTTCCGCGGGACTGTCACCCAGGGCGATCATGCCGTGATTCTCAAGCAGGATCAGCTTGGGCGCTTCGTCGTATTGCGCCATATACTGCCGGACGCGCTCCCGCATCTTCAGCGCCAGTGGCAGGCCCGGGTCGGCATAGGGCACGAGGGCGGAGACAGGACCGCAGAGCACAGCTTCATCGGGGAAGCGCCGCTGAGAGGCGAAGTCGGTGGCGAATTGGCTGCACATGATCTGATTGATTGCGGTGGGGTGGGTGTGCCCGATGAATTGGACGCCGCATTCCCGCAGCAGCATGGCGTGAAAGCTGACTTCGATGGAGGGGCTGCGCGCGCTGGCTTGGTCCAGCTTGGCTGCTTGCGTGATCGCCTTCTGTTCCGCCAGGGTTTGCGGCGGGTCGTCGAGCATGTCGAGCATCGGCTCGAAGCGTACGGCGACAAAGCCGTCTTCGTCGATCCCGCGCATCTGATGCCCGCTGGCTTTAACATAAAAGCTCGCGTCGTCAATGCGCATGGAGGTGTTGCCCTCGCCGATGATGACGCAGTCCATCGCCGGCTCGCCGAGGGCGCGGGTCATATTAACGAGGTCGGAGAGATTGCGGGTCATCAATAACTTGTTTCGCTCGCTCTAGCGAACATGTAGGGGTCAGCCAGTGGCTGACCCGCATTTGACGATTGCGCTAGAGGGCGACCTGATAGGCCGCCCCTACAATGTCCCTTTTTTGGAGAGACGGATTAGAAGTCGAATTCGTCGACATTTTCCGCGGTAAAGGCGAATGGGGGACCAAGCAGGACTTCGCTGCCATTGACCACCATCAGCTCGCCCAAACGACCGGCCATGACCGAACTGTCGCCGGGCTTGAATTCGCCATCGATCACCGCGCGCAAAATATAAACAGCGGCATAACCGAGGTCGACCGGGTTCCACAGATAAACTTCCTGTACGCAGCCGCTGCTGATGTAGGGCCGCATGGCGTTGGGCAATCCCAAGCCTGTAACAGCTACATCTTCGCAGACATCAGCCTGGTTCACCGCATCGGCGCTGGCGGGCGTGGCCACCGAGGTTAAGGCGATGATGCCGTCCAGGTCTTCGCCGTACTTGTTGATCAGCGTCTGCGCCTGCTGGAAGCTCAAGCCGGCGTCTTCCTGCGCTTCCAAGGTCTCGAGCCAGTCAAGCTCGGGGAAGCACTTGTCGGCGTAAGCCCACATTTCCGCAACCCAACGCGCCTGGTTCGGCGTGGTGAAGGTGGAGGTGACGATGCCGAAAGAGGCGTCTTCGCCCTTCTGGGAGACCAGACTGTCAATAAGCGCCTTGCCGATGCCATTGAACTCGGCTTGGTTGACGAACCATTCGCGCGCGTCCGGCTCGCTGTTGGCGTCGTAGCCAACCACATGGATGCCGGCTTCCAGCGCCCTGCGCAGAACCGGCGCAATGGCGACCGGGTCGTTGGCGGCGAAGAGGATGCCGTCCACGCCTTGGGTGATGTAGCTGTCGATGACCTGAATCTGGTCGTCGATATTGGCGTCGGTGGGTCCATCGGTGCTGACGGAGACATTGCCCAGCTCCTCGGCGGCTTGCTGCTGCCCCAGCGTGGTGGCGGCGAAGTAGCCGATGCCGATAAGCTTGGGCACGTCAACGACAACGATGTCCATGCCAGCCATGTCCATATCGCCCATGGCGGCCATGCCGCCGTCGTATTCCATCGTATCCATGTCGTCGTCCATGTCGTCGTCTTCGTCCATCATTTCGTCGCCCATGCCGCAGGCGAGGGGATTGACGTCGAGCTCGTCGGAACCGTCCCAGCGATCTTGCGCGCTGAGCGGCATGCTGACCAGCGCCAGGAAGAGCGCCAGAATCAGGGTGATTGCGAGTGTCTTCTTCATGATTTTGACTCCATGCAGCTAATTGGATAAACGAGATTGCGCGACCTGCTGAATAATCGTTTCATGGATCTCCTTTCACTTCAACTTAATTGTTAGGCTCTCTACAAGCGATGCCTGTAGACAAGTGCGCGACAATGCCGCCGCCCTCGCAAAATACCGCGCGTCCGCCAAGTATAGCTCCCCCTCGTGACGGTCTGTGTCTACGCGGCCTGACGCTTCGGAGAGTGGGCCCCGGGCTGGGGTTGGCTGCCCGCGATCTGTAGGGGCGTTTCGTGAAACGCCCGCTTGTAATCGGAGAATAAATCGACGGGCGGCTCGGCGACCCGCCCCTACAGGTCTCGTTGCGCGTAAGGTCATAATCAGATACACAAAGTGGCGCAAAGCCATCTCAACCCTCATCCCTTTTGCGCTGGATGAAGTTGTTCACCAGTATAGCAAATATCAGCACGCTGCCGATGACCACGATCGTCGCATCGCTGGTGACGCCAGTCAAAACCAAGCCGTTCTTCAAGAGCTGAATCAGCACGACTCCGATGATAGTTCCCGGGATTGAGCCTGTACCGCCGAAGATGCTCGTCCCGCCCAGCACGACGGCGGCTATCACATCCAACTCGATGCCGGTGCCCATATCGGAGCGGGTGGTGCTGACGCGCGATACGAAGATATAGCCAGCAACAGCCGACATGAAGCCGGAGAAAGTATAGATGAAGAGCAAGTGGCGGTTGACGGTCAGTCCGCTGAAACGGGCGCCGGTCTCGTTATTGCCGATGGCGTAAAGCGCGCGCCCCAGCCGCGTCCGCGCCAGCAAGATGGCGAAGATGATGACCGCGATGATCAAGAGCCAAAGCTGAGTAGGGATGCCGAGCAGCTCGCCTTGCCCCAGTTGGAAGAACCACTCGGGATATCCCCGCGCCGACCGCGCCTCGCTGATGCCCTCGGCCAAGCCCCGGTAGAGCGCCAGCGTCGCCAGGGTCATAATCAGTGGCGGCACGCCCACGCGCACGATGAAAAGCCCGTTGACGAAACCGGCGACCGTGCCGCTGATGATGCCGGTGATGATCGCCAGCTCCAGCGGGAAGCCGAGCTCTTGCCAGGTCCAGCCGAGCACGATGGCGGTCAAGCCCAGGATTGAGCCGACCGAGAGATCAATGCCGCCGGTGATGATGATATAAGTCATTGGAATGGCGATCAGGCCGACCTCAGCCATGAAGCGCCCCTGCTGCAGCAAGTTGTCGACGGTCAGGAATTTGTCCGTGCGCGTCGCCAGGAAGAGCACCGAAGCCAGCATAATGAGGAAGAGAACGCCTTCCTGGCTGATAAGCAGGTGGCGCAGCTTTTCTCTGACGGTTGGGTTCCGTGGTTTGGTCGTCTCGGATTGCAAAGCGCGCGACCTCCTATAGCCGCTGTCGCCGCCGGCGTATCAGATCCGCCAGCACTGTCACCAGGATTAGCAGACCTTGCACCGTCTTCAACCAGAATGGCGAGACATTGATGAAGATCATCGCCGAGCGGATGAAGTTGAGCAGCAGCGTCGCCAGGGTCGAGCCGATGGCGGTGCCTGTGCCGCCCAAGATGCTGACGCCGCCCACTACCGACGCCGTGATGATCGACAGCTCCAGCGCTGGCGGCGGCGTCACCTGAATGATTTGAAACTGCGTTGAATACATCACGCTGGCGACGCCAACGAAGACGCCATTGAGCGTGAAGACCGTCATGAGCAGACGCCGCTGCGACAAGCCGGAGAGCCGCGCCGCTTCCGCATTGCCGCCCAGGGCATAGAATGCGCGCCCGGTCGCGCTATAGCGCATCCACAGCACCACCACAATCGTCAGCGCGACCATAATGATGATGGGCATGGGAATGCCCAAAGGACGCATCTGCGAGAGGTGATAATCGGCCGGCATATCGGTCACGCGCTCGCCAGCGGTCCAGATAATGAGGATGCCCTTGATGATGCTCAGCATGCCCAGGGTGACTACAATCGAGGGGACGCGCAAATAGGCGACCAGGAAACCGATGAAGGCGCCGATGCCCGCGCCGACAAATAGCGGTATCAGCCAAGCGAGCGGCGAGGGCGCGCCGGCGACTGCCAGCCGCCCGCTGATTACCGCCAGCAAGCCGATGAGCGAGCCGACCGAGATATCGATATTGCCGGTGACGATCACCATGGTCATGCCCAAGGCGGCGACGGCGATATAGGCGTTTCCCTGCAAGATATCGGAGATGTTGCGCTCTTGCAGAAAACGCGGGTTGGCGATGCCTATGACGAAAATCAGCAGCAGCAAGCCGAAAAGGATCACGCTCTCCTGATTGCCGAAGAGCTTGGTAATGCGGTAGCGTTCTTCGGGCGCGGGGCGCGGGATCAGAATCTGCAAGACGCATAGCAAGCCAGCGACCAACATGATCCAAAAGGCAATATCGAGGCTGCCCATGATAGTCCCTTCCCCCCATTCATTGGGGGGACCGAGGGGGGTATCGCGGAAGAAGTTGATGTAGTAAACGATGACGAGCAAGCCAGCGACGCTCATCAGCACCGAGATCGCGCGGCTCGCGGCTGGCGCAATCACGTTCCAGATGCCCAGCAGGAGAATGCCCAGCGAAGCCAGCGGGATGACCTCGACGCCGGTCTTGAACAAACCCAGCTCGTTGGCTTTCTTGCTCTCCGTCAGGACGGCCACGGTCGAGGGACCGCGCTCCGGCTGGATGACAAAGGGCAGCAGGAAATAGGCGCCGATGATGACCAGCGCCAGTACGATGCCGATAAAATGCAGCGGTCGGCGCGGGACGGGCGCGCTCTTCGCCTTGCTCATTGGCTCGCTCCGGCAGCCTGACGCGCTTCTTCGCTCATCATCGCATGCGCGATCATTTCCTGGGTCGCTTCTTCGCGCGTGAATTCACCGACCAGGCGCCCCTCGCGCATGACCAGGATACGGTCGCTCATCGCCAGGATCTCGGGCAGCTCGCTCGAGATCATCAGGATCGCCAAGCCGTCTTCAGCCGCCAGCCGGCTCATCAAGCGATGGATTTCGGCTTTGGCGCCGACATCTATGCCCCGCGTCGGCTCGTCCATGATGAGCAGGCTGGGCTTGCTCGCCAGCCACTTGCTGACGACCACCTTCTGCTGGTTGCCGCCGGAGAGCTTGTTGGTGACTTGGTCGGGACCGGTGGCGCGGATGCTGAGTTGGCGTATCGCGCCGTTTGCGAGCGCGCGTTCTTTGGCGCGGCTGATGAAGCTGCGATTGGAGACCGTTTCCAGCACCGCCATTGAGGTGTTTTCGCGGATGGTCATCTCGCGGATCAAGCCTTGATGCCCGCGATCTTCCGGCACGTAGCCGATTCCGTATTCGACCGCTTCCGAAGGGCGCGTAATCTTGACCGCTTCCCCGTTGATCCGGATCTCGCCCGATTCCGCCGGCAGCACACCGAAGATCACTTGCGCGGTCTCGCTGCGCCCGGAGCCGACCAAGCCGGCCAAGCCGACGATTTCGCCCGCGCGCACGCTGAATGAGATATCGCGGGTCAGCGGCGGGCGGTGGAGATTGCGCGCTTCCAGCACCACATCGCCGATCGCGGCCGCTTGCTTGGGGAAGAGGTTCTCAATTGTGCGCCCGACCATCATGCTAATCAGTTCGGCTTCGCTGGTTTCAGGCACGGCCTGTGTGCCGATGTATTCGCCATCGCGCAGGACGGTGACGCGGTCAGCCAATTCGAAGACCTCGTTTAGGCGATGGCTGATGTAAATGATGCTGACGCCGCGCTCACGCAGCAGCCGCACGATGCTGAAGAGCTGCTCGACATCGCTCTCGGTCAGCGCCGCCGTCGGCTCATCCATGATCAGGATCTGGGCGTCGAGCGAAAGCGCTTTGGCGATTTCGACCCGTTGCCGATTACCGACATTGAGCGCCCCGACCTTGGCGCCGACATCGAGATTGTCGATGTTAAGGTCGGCAAGCAGCGCCTCGGCGCCCCGTTCCATCGCCTCCCAATCGATCGTCTGGAAACCTAAGCGCTTCGTCTTCGGCGCGTGCCCCATGAAGATGTTCTCGGCGACGGACAGCTCGGGATATAAGCCCAGTTCTTGATAGATGGTGGCGATACCGGCGCTGTGTGATTCGCGTGGATTGCTGAATTCGACGCGTCCGCCGTCCAGCCTGATCTCGCCCTTATCCGGCTGATAGACGCCGGCGATGATTTTGATGAGCGTCGATTTGCCAGCGCCATTCTCGCCGATAAGGGCGTGGACTTCGCCGCGGCGCACGTCAAATTGCGCATCCTTCAGCGCGCGCACGCCGGGAAAGTGTTTGTCGATTCCTCGCAGTTCCAGCAGGGCGTCTGTCATTCGGGCGTCCGGTACATCTCTTGGGATTTCGCTTTATAAATTGACCTAATCCAACAAGGCGAGGAATCGCGGATAATGCGCATCCCAGGCGGCCGCGTTCTGTGGCTCGAAGTGGACGAGATCAGGCGCGCTGCTGAGCATGGCGCGGGCTTCGGCGACGCTCGCTAATTCACCAATCGCGATCAACTGGACGATGGCGTTGCCGGTCGCTGTCGCTTCCGCCGGTCCGGCGATGACCGGGCGCCCGATTGCATTGGCTGTCATCTGGTTGAGCAGCGCGTTCCGCGAGCCGCCGCCGATGATATGCAGCAGGTCCGCTTCTCGCCCGGATACCGTCATCAACTGCTCCAGCACGTAGCGGTATTTGTAAGCCAGGCTGATGTAGACGGTCGCCATCACGTCGGCATCGTTTTCCGGCGCTGGCTGCCCCGTTTGCCGGCAATAATTGATGACGCGCGCTGGCATGTCCCCAGGCGGCAGGAATACAGGGTCGTCGGGCTCGATGAAAGCTTTGAAGGGCGCGGCGCCCTCCACCATCGCCGTCAATTGGGCGAAGCTGTAGTCATTGCCTTCCGCCCGCCAAGCCGCGCGGCATTGATCGACCACCCAAAGCCCCATGATATTTTTCAGCAAGCGCCAGGCGCCATCGTAGCCGCCTTCGTTGGTGACGTTGGCGGCGTAGGCGGCGTCGCTGATGATGGGCTCGTCCAGCTCCAGTCCGAGAAGGCTCCAGGTGCCGCTGCTCAAATAGGCGGCTTTCTCTGATGCGCTGGGCATAGCGACGACGGCGCTGCCGGTGTCGTGGCAGGCGGGCAAGATCACGTCGATGCCATTGTAGACGCCGATCTTGGCGCCCGGCTGCGCGATCGGCGTCAGAAGATGAGTCGGGATGCCGACCGCCTCCATGAGCTCGCGATCCCAGTCAGCCAGCGCCGGGTTGTAAAGCTGCATGGTGGTGGCTTCGGTGAATTCGCAGGTTTTCGAGCCGGTCAACCAATAGTTGAAGAGATCGGCGATCGTCAGCATGGAGGCGGCGTGATCAAGCAGCGGGCTGCCGTCGCGAATGCTCGCCGCCAGCTGGTAGAGCGCGTTGAGCGGCATAAATTGGATGCCGGTGCGCGCGAAGATCTCGCGGCGAGGCATACGCTCGAAGACCCATTCCATAGCGCCATTCGCGCGCGGGTCGCGATAATGATAGGGGTTCGCCAGCAGCTCGCCGGCGCTGTCGAGCAGGGCGTAATCGACGCCCCAACAGTCGAGGCCGATAGACGCCGCGTCCGCTGCGGCTTCCAAGCCCGCCGTGATTTCATGCCAGAGGCGCAGCACATCCCAATGCAAACTGGAAGGCGTCCGCACCGGGATATTGGGAAAGCGATGGACTTCTTCCAGCGTCAGCCGCGCGCCGTCAAAGGCGACATCCATGACGCGCCCCGATGTGGCGCCCAAGTCGATGGCGATAACGTGTTTGGCGCTCATGCGATTTTATGAGGCTGGTTGCCGCTGTCAGCGATATTTGAGGACACGGGCATGGAAATCGAATCGCTTGCCTGAATTCAAGTGCGATTCTAGCCGTTGCAACGCCGCCTGTCAATTCACCCGCTTTTTCGCGGAGTGGTAAATTCCGCAGGTTTTCGCCTTTGCCGGGCATTATAAGTATTTTTTCACCACAGAGGAAAAAGAGGTTACACAGAGAACATAGAGAATTCTTGTTTGACCGCGTTGAGGCATTATATCTTCGCAATTCATCACTCCCCTTGCAACGAGGTTGGCGAATTTAGCCGACACGTAAACTTCGCCATTAAAACAAGAACAACTCGGTGCCCTCGATGGTGAAATAAACCTGCGCGGTGTTCGTCATCAGGAACATATCCGTGAAATCCACCACTTCCCTTTTTCGGGACGGGTGACCGCAGCAAAATCATTTGCGCCGCTCGCTATTCAGGAAACTGTAGGGGCGAGCCTTGGCTCGCCCTAAACCTGTCTTGGCAATTGAGGGCGACACAAGTGTCGCCCCTACACACAATCTTGTGTGAATCATGGCCACCAAGTTCGACACTGCGCCATTGCCCGCTTGAAGCGGCGGGAGGGGAGAATAATCAAATTGTAATTTGATTGTAATAGTCCGCTCTTTCCCGCATGGATAAAGGGCTGCGGCGATTGCCATAGGGCGGGCGTAGGGAATCCGTAGGCTTAGCGCAGGCTAAATTCACAAGAACAAACTTTGCAATTAAACAAACATTTGATAGATTCCGCTTACCTTATTTACCCAATGCAAAGGGTTTGAAATGCAACACTTTCTATCCGCAGTTGGAAGCAGCCGGCGCATGGGGCGGCGTCTCGTTGTTCTGCTTCTGCTCCTCGTCTTGGTCGGGTCCGCTTTGCCCGCCGTCCAGGCGCAGGGCATCAGCATGTACATCTTTGTATACGGAGGCGGCGGCAACATAGCCGAGGATTTTAGCAAGACCGGCTCATTCAAGCTGAGTCGCTTGTCGCTCGGCGCCAGTTATGGGGCTGAAGCGCATATACGCCTCTGCTTCAGCGGCAGCGCCACCTTGGGGCAGGACTATTATGTGAGCAGCAACACCGATCGCCTTTACCCAAGCGGAAACTGCGTCGTGGACAAGTTCCACAGCGGGGATAAAGGACTGCGATTCTACATCAATCCCATCGAAGACTCTGACGACGAGGCCAACGAAACGGTAATCGTAACCCTGTCGCAGGTCCCCGGCAGTCCCTTCCCCAGCGGCTACTATCTTCCCTCTCACTACAGTCGGATGAACTTCAGGATCATCGACAACGACTAGGGCGCAAACCACGGGTCGGCTTTGGCAGCTGTCAGAGCCGACCGTCTCTCTCGATCCCCCGCAGCAAGTCCACCGTGAAATCTTCCAGCGTCGTAATATGCGCGTCAGCCAAGGCGAGGACGTCTTCAGGCAGCGGGAAATCCGGGCTGGGCGCGGCCACGGCGAACATGCCCGCCGCCTTCAGCGAACGCAAGCCGTTGGCCGAATCCTCAATGCCGAGACTGGCCGCCGGCGCGACGCCCAACTGCTTCAGCGCCTCAAGATAGATATCGGGCGCCGGTTTGCCGCGCGGCACCTCATCGCCGTAGATCATCACTTCGAAGATCTGATCCAGACCGGTGATGCGCAGGACCGCTTTGATGATATCGGTGGGCGAGCCGGAGGCCAAGCCGACGCGGAAATGCCGCTTCATGTGGCGGACCGATTCCAGCGCGCCGGGGCGGGCGGGCATGCGCGCTTCGTAGTGGGCGATGACACGCGCTTTCATCTCGGCGATGATCGCGTCTATCGGCTCATCAAGCGCCAGCTTGTCTTGCATCACCCGCGCCCAGCCGATGGTGCTCCGCCCCATGGCCAGCCGCTGAAACTCATCCGTCCAAGTCTTGCTACGGTCGCGGGCGAATTCGACGCGCGCTTTATCCCAGTAGACTTCGCTATCGACCAGGACGCCGTCCATATCGTAGATGATCGCTTCGATAGGCATGATATGATTCCTTTTTGGATGGGCGGGCGACCTAATAGGTCGCCCCTACATCAATTGGTTACGGCGCCGCGGAACCCAGCGGCTAAACCGCCTGACCGGCCGGCGGATCGACCACGCCGATGGTGAGCAGGATATTGGCGTAGATGCGCTGCTCGCCGGTGGCGATCACCAGACAGCAATCCTCCTTCTTCGCTTCATCGTAGAAGGTGAAGCGCTCAAGTGGCCTGAGCTCGACATCAGCGGGCAGCAGCTTGCGGAATTCGGCATAGACGCTCGGCTCGGCGCCATCGTGGCGCGCCATGACCCGCGCCGCTTCCACCGGCGTGACGCTGAGTACCGCCGCCAGCACATCGGTGACGGTCACCATGCCGGGCGCAAGATTGAGGTAAACGCGCTCCGCCAGCGGGTTGGCGCCGGTCTCGAAGGGGTAGTTGCCATCGGGGATCAGGATGGCGCTGCCGTGCCCAGCCGAGCCCAGCGCGCTTAGAATCTGCGGGTGAATCAGTTTGGCGTTAATCATGGTTTTCTAACTTTCGTGTTCATTGAACCGTTGGTTTTCGGGCGACCCGATGGGTAGCCCCTACAGTCTTCCTCGGGGCGGGCGACACAAGTGTCCGCCCCTACAATTGTTGGTATGGCGGGCGACGCTTTCACCGCATGTACGGGCGAGCCGCCGGCTCGCCCCTGCGAATTCAGGTTTGCGGGCGACCCGATGCGGCGCGCCTACAGCTTGGTGATAGAATCGCCCACTTTTATCTCGCCGTCCTGGATGACGCGGGCATAGACGCCGCGGCGGCGCTCGCGCGCGCCAGCTTCGGTCGCGGTCCATTTGCGCGCGTGGCCGCCGAAGCGGCGGGCGAATTTGGTGCAGCCGGTATGCGGCAGGGTCGATATTTGCATCACCACCTCGCCGAGCTGAATGCGCGTGCCGGGCGGCAGATTGTCTTGCGAGATATCGAGGTCGATGAAAAGCTGGTCGCCCGCTTCCGCCCAGCGCGCTTTGTCGCCGGCGAGCAATTGCGCCACGCGCGAATTCATCAGCGTGATTTGCGCCTCGATCTCATCGCCGTGGCGGCGCAGCCAGTCATCGCCCAGCAGACCGGCCTCGGCGCTGAAGGCGGCGCGCTGCAATGGCTCGCGCTGATCGGGCGCCGGGCGGCGCACGATCAATTCGACCGTGCCCTGGTCTTGTGGCGAGCGGTCGATATCGCCCCAGCGCGCCTCCAGATCTTCGACTGTTGATTTCGCTGCCATCGGTTTCTCCGCTAATCCGTTCGTCTTTTGAACACGAACTATAGTCCATAACGCGGGAATTGTCTTGATGATTCTCGCGTGGGGAGGGTGAAATTGTCGGGCGCGCCCAATGTCGAAATTCACACTTATTTTCACCACAGAGGAAATGAGGCAACACAGAGACCACAGAGCAAAACTGTATAGACAGTTAGACAGCAGCGACAGTTTAAGTCTTCTGCTGGTGGTGGATGTTGAGAAAGGGTCGAAAAATACCAACCAATATCTCTATGTCCTCAGCTTAACTCGGTGTTCTCGGTGGTAAAGCTTCTTTTGTTTCAACCGAAAAGGATAGCTCCCCCGATCTGGCCCATATAGCAAATGAGCCCGGCAATTGTTACGATACGGGTTCGCAGCGACCGTAGAGGACGAGGAGTCGCAAACTTGTGGCGATTGAACACAGACGTTTGGGCAAACACGGCGTATTGGTCAGCAATCTCTGCCTGGGCACGATGAACTTCGGCTGGCAGACGGCCAAGGAAGATGCCTTCGCCATTATGGATCGGGCGCTGGAGTTGGGCATCAACTTCTTCGACACGGCTGATGTTTATGGCCGGCAAGTGGAATATGGGCTTACAGAGGAAATCATAGGCGAATGGTTCGCCCAAGGCGGCGGGCGCCGCGACGCCGTCGTGCTCGCGACCAAAGTATACAATCCGGTGAGCCGCAAAGAATTCTTGCCCGAACCCAATCGAGATGTCCGCAGTTTATCGGCGTATAAAATCAGCAAGCATTGCGAGGGCAGCCTCGAGCGCCTGCGCACCGACCGCATCGATATCTATCAGATGCATCATGTCGACCGCGACTGCCCTTGGGAAGAGACCTGGACCGCCTTCGGCAGCCTCATAAATCAAGGCAAGGTGGTTTATGTCGGCTCGAGCAATTTCGCCGGCTGGGATATCGCCACTGCCTGCCACGAGGCGGCTTGGCTGCGCATGCTGGGTTTGGTCAGCGAGCAGAGCATCTATCATCTGGACAACCGCGCCATCGAGCTGGAGGTCATACCCGCCTGCCGTCACTATGGTTTAGGGCTGATCCCGTGGAGCCCCTTGGGCGGCGGCTTGCTGGGCGGCGCGCTGGAAAAGGCGCGAATGGGGCGGCGCGCCAACCCTGGTTTGATCGCGCGCGTCGAAGAAAAGCGCAGCCAGCTCGAGGCTTACGAGGCGCTTTGCCGCGAGATTGGAGAGCCGCCGGGCGAGGTCGCTTTGGCTTGGCTGCTGCATAATCCGGCTGTCAGCGCGCCGATTATCGGTCCCCGCACGATGGAGCAATTGGAGAGCGCCGCGCGGGCAACAGCGATCAGCCTTGACGCTGAAACGCTGGAGCGGCTCGATGAGATTTTCCCCGGTCCCGGTGGGGAAGCGCCAAAGGCTTACGCCTGGTGAAAGACCATGTGGATGTGTTGCGGCGGCGTTATTTGGCGGTCGTGGCGGGAATTGATCCTGTGCTCGCCAGCTGCCTGCGGCGCAAATGCTTATATTGCGGCTTGGCACTCACTATCGTATAAATACAGGTTTCACAAATCTGCCTCAAGGAGTATAAACGATGATAAACATGACGATTCAATCCACAAAGCGAGTGGCGATTGCGCTATCGCTATGTATCGTTCTCGCCGCGACTATGACGGTGCAGGCGCGCAATATCCACGTTCTAGGCGAATGCGACCTGCGCGATGCCATCCGAGCAGCCAATTACAATTCTGAAATTGACGGCTGCGCAGCCGGCCTCGACCCCGATATTGTCGTCTTGCATCATGACGTGGACATCGTGCATAAAAAATCGTCCATCAATATTGACGGCATGGAAGTGTCGGCATCGTTTAACGAAATCGAATCGAATGTCACGCTGGAAGGCAATGGGCGCATTGTGAAACTTGGCGACAGACGGGCGTTTGTCGTTGATGGCGGCCATCTAACGCTCAGAAATGTCAGGCTTCGTTACGCGTCGAATAGAAGCGGAGACATTGCCCTGATAAACGAAGGCGGCTTGACGCTTATCAACGCGAGCATCGAGAATTGCAGCGGCGGGATGGAAGTGGAAAAGGGCACGATTCAGTTGCAGGGAAACTCGGCCATTTGCCATCATAGCCATGAGATCGTTTACAATTGGTTCGATTATACGCCGCCTCCGCCGCCAACTTGCGCCATGCTGGAACATGTCACGGTGAGAGCGGCGCAGGGCATGGAGAGCGGCATTGAGTGCCGGGATATCGACGCCGCCGGCGTTGGGAACCAGACGGTGTATGACACTGGCTACATTGATGCGGTCGATTTATTTGGCAATGTGGGACCGGGCGCTGAAATATGCTTCCCCCAATACGGCGCCATCATGTTTCTTGATGCGGCGTTTTCGCCGCGGGCCTTGAGCACGCTCGAATCCTACCGCTCAAACGGAATGACCTGCGCCAATCTGAATCGCGCAGGCACGGTTGTTTTGGTAAATGGTCAGCCGACCAGACAGGAGCCGGCGCCCGTATCCGAGCCAGCCCCGGCGCCAGCGTCAGCGCCGGAGCCAGCGCCGGCGGTCAGCGAGCCGAGCGTCGATGGCTGCCCTATCCGCACGACCGGGCATATTAATTTCCGCGCCGAACCATCGCTGGATGCCGAGCGCCTCGGCGTCGTCTTTCGTGGCACCACCGTTGGCGCGATCAGGCGCGTCTGGGGCTGGTATCAGATCAACTTTCAGGGGCGGACGGGTTGGATCGGCGGCCGGTATGTCGATAATATCGGCAACTGCCAATGATCGGATCCCTCAATATGAATTAGCCACTTTTGCCGCGGCGGCTCACGCAAGCGCCGCCGCGGTCTATTGATCGCACAGCCAAAATCTTGGCGGTCTTGCGGGTCAAGTTTACAGTCAATTTACAATCAGTTTACAGCCAATTTGCGGAATGATTACACTCGCGTCCTCGTTGCAGGCGTTTATGTGTTACCGTCTATTCTGGACGTTCAGAATAAACTGAACGAAAAGAAAGCGAGGGAATCATGTTTCGCATCGTATCCGCAATCGCATTTGCATTATCGTTGTTGCTGGCTTTGCCCGTCTTGGGGGATGGGCATGAAGCGACCATCGCCGATATCGTTGTTGCATCCGCCGAAGCTGACATGCCTGAATTTACCACGCTGCTGGCCGCCGTCAGCGCCGCCGACGCCTCTATCCTTGAGGCTCTCGCCGATGCCGATGCCGAGCTCACCGTATTCGCGCCGACCGATGCCGCCTTTTCCGCTTTGGCCGAGGCGCTTGGCGAGGAGGCTTTTGACGAGATCTTGTCGGAAGCGGGTACGCCACGCCTGAACGAGATTCTGCTCCATCATGTTGTTGGCGGTCTTGTTGGCTCGGCGGATGTGGCAGCCGCGCTTTCCGGCGCCGCGGCCGATGACATGGGGCAGGTCAGCATCCCCGTCGTCACCTTAAGCGGGCAGACATTGGATATCGCTGGCGCGATTGGCGAAGACGGGCTGGATCTCGCGGCCGGCATCACTGTCGCCGAAGCCAATCTGGTTTTAGATATGGTCGATATTGAAGCCAGCAATGGCGTCATCCACGTCATCGACGCGGTCATTGTGCCCGAGCTGCGCACTATTGCCGACATTGTGGCGGAGCTGGCTGGCGCGGACGAGCCTGAATTCACGACCCTGCTGACGGCAGTCGGCGCCGCCGATCCAGCCGTGCTAGCGCTGCTTGCTGATCCGGCCGCCGCCGTCACGGTTTTCGCGCCCCTGGATGCCGCCTTCGCCGCGGTTGAAGGGCTGGACGACATCGTAGCCGATCAGGCGCTGTTGACCGCCGTACTGCAATATCATGTATTCCCCGGAACCGTCTACAGCTTCCAGCTCGGCAGCCTGGTTGATGATATGGGGCAGGCGGCGGTGGCAATGGCCAATGGGAGCGAAGCTGCAATCGCCGTCAGCGACATGGGTGTGATGATCGACGATGCCAATATCGTGCTCGAACTGGTTGATATCGAAGCGAGCAACGGTGTCATCCACGTCATTGATGCTGTCATTGTGCCTAGCGCCTAAGGCACAGCCACAATTTAAGCGCGCTTCGTCGCGCGGAAACCTCCGTCATCTGGCGGGGGTTTTTGTTTGCCGCCAGGTCATAAGCCGCTTAGTTTGCGTAAGCCTGCCAAAGCAATTCCGCGATGTGCAAAACCGGCAGCGGATTCTTGAGGAGAGCAAGCTGCTGGCGCAACTGGGTGATGCAGCCGATATTGCCGGAAACAACTAAGTCGGGCTCGGCCGCCAAGATCGACTCGACCTTGCGCCGCCCCAGTTCAGCCGCGATGACCGGTTGGTCCATGTTATAGGTACCGGCCGAGCCGCAGCACATGCCGGCATCGGCGATGGACAGGAGGCGCAGGTTGGGGATCTGATTAAGCAGCGCGCGCGGCTCACCCTGGATGCCCTGCGCATGCAACAGATGGCAAGCATCCTGGTACACGGCGCGACGCTCGTTATCGAATCCCGCCGGTTCTCGCAATCCAAGCGCGGCCATATAGGCGCTGAAATCCATCACTTTGGCTGAGAATGCGCTCGCGCGTTCGGCGTCGTCTTGGCCCTTGAACAGCAGTTCATAGTCGTCGATGCCGGAGCCACAGCCGGCCGCGGTCGTGATGATGGCATCGACATCGTCAGGGAATTGCGCAAAATTCCGCCGGGCGAGCGCCCGCGCTTTATCTTCCGCGCCGATATGAAGCAGAATCGAGCCGCAGCAGCCGGCGCCAGGCGGGTTGTGGACCTCGACGCCGTTAGCCGCCAGCGCTTGTGCCGCCGCGTAATTTATCTCCGGGGCGAGCACCTGTTGCGCGCAGCCCGGCAGCAGCCCCACTTTACCGCGCCGCTCGCCGCGGGCGGGCAAAATGGGAGGCGTGGGTAGGGGGGGCGGCAATTCTTCGGGCAGCAAGCTCAGCATTGCGGCAAAGGCTGCCGGCAGAGCGGGAAGAAGCGCTTTGCCGAGCGCCCCGCTGCGCGCCGCCAGCCGAAAGCGCTTAGGGTAGGGCAGGGTCTCCATCACCAGTTTGCGCGCCAGCGCATCAAGCGGCTGGCGGCGCCGCGTTTCTTCTTGCAGCGCGCGATAGCTGACCAGCAAGTCGCCGTATTCGACGCCGGATGGGCAAGCGGGCACACAAGCCATGCAACCGAGACAGCGGTCGATATAAGGCTGCGCGTCTTCGGCCGCGAGCCGCTCTTCCAGCACATTCTTCATCAGATAGATGCGGCCCCGCGGCGAATCCATCTCTTCGCCCAGCAGGCTGTAAGTAGGGCAGGCCGCCAGGCAGAAGCCGCAGTGCACACATTTTTCTATGGCGGTCGCCATTTCTGGCGTTCTCAGGTCATCGCTTTGTATCTGATGTCGCATCTTTTATCTTTCGCTGTAGGGTTTCTCGCTGAGACGCCCGCTGGCGTATCGGGTAGCGGGAGGGCGAGACAAGTCTCGCCCCTACAGATTTCGTTTTGAGAATAGTCATCGAATGAGTGGCGCCATGATGTCGAGATTGTAACACGTCGGTCCCTTACACCAGTTTGCCCTGCGGATCCAGCACCTGCTTGACCCGCTGGGCAAGGACATTCTCGACCGGCGCGCCGATGACCGCCGATTCGACCGCGCCGCGCAGGCATAAGCCCGTTAGCGCGCAGGCATTCAAGGCATCGTCAATTTGGCTAATGTCGTCGGTCGCCAGCCAGACGATGTTGCCGCCAAAGCCATAACGCCTCAGATTATCGGCAATCATGGCATCGAATGCCGGGATCTGCCTTGGCGAGAGCGCGACCTTGACCAGAACCGCGCCATGCAGCTCCGCCAGCGGATCCCAAAGCGCCGCGCTGTCAGCCAGTTCGCTGACGTTGATAGGCGCGGTTTCGCTCGCCACAGCCGCTGCGAACCGTTCAAGGCGCTGCGGCAGGGTGTCATCAGAGCCAGCCAAACGCGCCAGCAGAAGCCAGCGCCCGTCAGCGGGCGCAAGGTCAAGCGCGTCAAGTTCATAAGGGCTCTGATTGAGGAAATAAACGGCAGCGAGCGCATCTTCCAGCGCCGCATACGCCAAGCCCAGACTGCGGAATCGCGGCGCATCGGGGAATACCTTGAAAGTCAACTCGGTCATGATGGCGTAGCGCCCGAGGCTGCCGACGAGGAATTTGCTCAGATCGAAGCCGGCTGAATTCTTGACCACGACGCCGCCGACGCGAAATGCGCGGCTCAAGCCATCCACCACTTCGGCGCCCAGGATGAAGTCGCGTACGCCGCCATAACGATAGCGGCGGGAAGCGGACAAGTTGCCCGCCACCGTCCCGCCGATGGTCGCTCGCTCCGGCAGCAGCGGATCAAATGGCAGGTACTGCCCCCGTTCATTCAGCGCCGCCGCCAAGTCGCGAACCGGCGTGCCGGCGCGGACGGTCACGGTGTATTCCGCTGGCTTATAATCGATGATGCCGTCCAGCGCGGAAAGGTCGGCAATGGCGGCGCCATTGACGCTGCCGTGCAGCGCTGTCTTGCTGCCTTTGCCGATGGCGTGGATTCGCTCGCTGTCGCGGACAAGCGCCTGAAGCTGGTCGACGGTTGCGGGCGCGCTGAGTGTCATTCGCGTGAGATCACTCCCGCTCGTTCCAGAGGGTGCATGCCGCGCTGCGTTAGCGTGGGCGCGCCGCCGCCCGGGAACATCTTGCCGCGATTGGCGATTTCCCCCGGATCGATCGCCAGCCGCAGCGCCTGCATGATATCGATTTCTTCCTCGCTGAACATCGCCGGCAGGTATTCGCGCTTTTCCATGCCGATACCGTGCTCGCCGGTAATCGACCCGCCGAGGTTGACGCAGAGCGCCAAAATCTCGCCCGCCAGCGCCTCGGCTTTCTCCAGCGCGCCACTTTCGCGCCCATCGTATAGGATCAGCGGATGCAGATTGCCATCGCCGGCGTGGAATACGTTGGCGACTTCCAGTCCATACTTCTGTTTCAGCGCGCCGATTTCCACCAGCGCTTCGCCCAGGCGGCTGCGCGGGACCACGCCATCCTGCACGATATAATCGGGGCTAAGCCGCCCTACAGCCGAGAAGGCGCCCTTGCGCCCTTTCCAGATGCGCGCCCGTTCTTCTTCGTCTTTGGCGACGCGCGCTTCAAAGGCGCCCGATTCGTCAATGATGCTCTGCAAACGCTCAAACTCGGCGTTGACTTGGGGCGTCTCGCCCTCAAGTTCGACGATGAGCAGCGCTTCAGCATCGGGGTAGCCGGCTTTGACCGAGGCTTCCGCCGCTTTTATCGCCAGCCGATCCATAATCTCCATCGCGCCCGGCAGCAAGCCTGAAGCGACGACCATTGACACGGCATCGCCCGCCCGCCCCAAATCATCGTAAGCGGCGAGCACCGTGCGGTACATCTCCGGCTGCGGCATTAAGCGCACGGTGATCTCCAGCGCGATGCCGAACAAGCCTTCGGAGCCGACGAATAAACCGATGAGATCAGGACCAATGCCGACGCCTTCGAGGCTTTCTCCCCCGAATCGCGTAAGGGCGCCATCGGCGAGCACGACTTTCATGCCCAGCACATGATTGCTGGTCATACCGTATTTCAGGCAATGGGCGCCGCCGCTGTTGAAGGCGATATTGCCGCCGATGGTGCAGATCGACTGGCTTGATGGGTCGGGCGCGTAATACAAGCCATAGGGCTGTACCGCCTCGGTAATATGCAGGTTGATCACGCCCGGCTCGACCACGGCGATGCGCTGCTGCGGGTCAATTCGCTTGATGCGGTTCAGGCGGTTCAAGCCGATGGTCAGCCCATCGGGGATCGGCAGCGAGCCGCCGGACAGGCTGGTGCCGCTGCCGCGCGCGACGAAGGGAACGCCCATCTGGTGGCAGAGCCGCACGGTGTCGATGATTTCGGTTTCGTTTACGGGCAAGACCACCGCGCCCGGTACAGCGCTAAAGGCGGTCAGGGCATCGGATTCGTAGGGCAGCAATTCGACAGCGCGCGTCAGGAGACGGTCGGCAGGGTAGATGCTTTGCAGCGATTTGAGAAAGGCCTGGTTCATCTATTGTGTTCCTTGCTTAGAAGAGATGAGCTGAGCGATTGCGTTATGATGCAGTCCCTCATCCGCGGCCCTTCCCCCACACGGGGCTGACGACAGGACAGTTTTGCAGCGGGAAGAATTTCGTCGCAAATTACTTGTTTTCTTGGGCTATTTCGGGCGACCCACTGGG
>JAPPFH010000053.1 GCA_028875185.1 Chloroflexota bacterium
CTCCATTCTCCTAGTATATTTGCTTTTCAATTACTTACTTGCGCTTACTTCTGTGGTCTCTGTGTTGCCTCTTTTCCTCAGTGGTGAAAAACTGCGCGCGTGTCGTCATCGGTCGGGTCCCAACAGATCCACCACTCCCAGTTTCACTGCTCTAGGGAAAAGCGCGCGTCTTCATAGTACAATACGGTCTTTGCAGAAGATAGCGAGCCGCGGCCTAGACAGATGAATCTACACGCCATCTCGCCAATCGATGGGCGATATGCCGATGCCGTGGCGCCCCTGAGAGACTATCTCTCCGAGTGGGCGCTAATGCGCTATCGCGTGCTGGTGGAAACGCGCTGGCTGGAGGCGATGTCCGCGGATGCAGCCATTTCCCATTTGCGACCCTTCACTGCAACCGAAAGCGACTTCCTTGGCGCGCTGTCGCGCGAGTTTGATGAAGCGGCCGCGCGGCGCGTTAAATCGCTCGAAGCCGAGACCAACCATGATGTCAAAGCGGTTGAGTATTACATCAAGGAGCGCCTGTGCGAGACCAGCCTCAGCGATGTCGCCGAATCCGTGCATTTCGCCTGTACGTCAGACGACATAAATAATCTTGCTTATGCCATGATGTTTCGCGATGCCATGCGCAAAGTCTGGCAGCCGCAGGCGCGGTCTCTCTTGGGCAGCCTCGATGAGTTGGCGCGCGATAAGGCCGGTGCGCCAATGCTGGCGCGGACGCATGGCCAAGCAGCCACGCCCACAACCTTGGGCAAGGAGATCGCTGTCTTCGCGCATCGGCTTCGTCGTCAATCAAATGCTCTCGAATCGCAAGCCTATTGCGGCAAATTCAATGGCGCGGTCGGCGCGTTTAACGCCCATCATATCGCCTATCCAGATGCAAATTGGCTCAATATCGGGCGGCGCTTTGTCGAGAGACTGGGCTTGGTTTACAATCCGCTGACGACTCAAATTGAGCCGCACGACTGGCTGGCGGAGCTGGCGCATGGATTGGTGCGCTTCAACACGGTACTGCTCGATCTTTGCCGCGACATGTGGATGTATATATCTTTCGGCTATTTCCGGCAGAAAGCCATGGCGGGCGAGGTCGGCTCGTCGACCATGCCGCACAAGGTGAATCCGATCGATTTCGAAAACGCCGAAGCCAACCTGGGAATCAGCAGCGCGACCTTTGCGCACCTGGCTTTGAACTTGCCCGTATCCCGTCTTCAGCGCGATCTGAGCGATTCGTCCGCATTAAGAAACTTTGGCGTCGCCATCGCCCATAGCTATCTTGCGCTGCTCTCGGTTCAGCGGGGGCTATCGCGCGTGGAAGTCGACCGCGAGTCGCTGTCCGACGATCTTGACGAGGCTTGGGAAGTGCTGGCGGAGGCGGTGCAAACGATCATGCGCAAGCATCATTTGCCGGGAGCTTATGAGCGCATGAAGACGCTGACGCGCGGCGCCAGCGTCACCCACGATGACCTGCGCGATTTCATCAATGCGCTGGCGATTCCGCAAGCTGATAAGAAAATGCTATTGCAATTGACGCCCGCCGACTACATCGGCTGCGCCGAGGAGTTGGCGCTGGGGAAGTTCCACAGTGATTAGGCTGATTCGGCGACCGCATACTCAAGCCCGGCGATCGGGATGCCAGAAAAGGAGCGCAGCTCGATGTTTCAACCATTTGGCAAGCAGGAGACTGTTAGGCTGACAATGGGTCAGGCTTTGATCAAATTCCTGCAGATGCAATATACCGAGTATGACGGCGAAATTCAGCGCTTTATTCCCGCGATATGGGGGATATTCGGCCACGGCAATGTCAGCGGATTGAGCCAGGCGCTTTGGGAATACGGCGCTGACTTGCCTTATTATCAGCCGACTAATGAACAGTCGATGGTACATGCGGCTTCGGGATTCACGCGCGCGCGCCTGCGCGCGCAGACCTTCGCTTGCACAACCTCGATCGGCCCCGGTGCGACCAATATGCTCACCGGCGCCGCCACCGCCCATATCAACCGCTTGCCCGTGCTGCTGCTGCCGTCCGACTATTACGCGACTCGCTTTCAAGGCCAGGTCTTGCAAGATATTGAACATCCGGTGTCGCTCGATATGAGTGTGACCGATTGCTTCCGCGTGGTGAGCCAGTTCTTCGATCGCATCACCCGGCCCGAGCAGATTCTTTACGCCGCCCCCGAAGCCATGCGCGTGATGGCGGATCCGGTCGACGCCGGACCGGCGACCATCGCCTTGCCCCAAGATATTCAGAGCATCGCCTTCGATTGCCCGACGAATTTTTTCCGCAAAAAAGTCTGGCGCATCGAGCGGCGCCAGCCGGACGAGCGGCGGATTAAGGAAGCGATCGCCTTGCTGAAAGATGCCGAGCGCCCTTATATCCTGGCGGGCGGCGGCGTACATTACTCAAAGGCTTGGGCTGAATTGCGTGAATTCTCTGACAGATTCGGCATCCCAGTCGGCGAGACGCATTCGGGGCGGGGCGCGCTGCAGGATGAATCAGCGCTGCTGATTGGCGGCAGCGGGCATACCGGCACGCCGCTTTCGGGCAAGTACGCCGCTGAAGCTGACCTCGTCTTTCTCATTGGCACGCGCCTGGCTGATTTCGCCACCGGCTCCTATTCCGCCTGGCAGCACCCGAATGTCAAATTCATCAGCATCAACGTCAGTGGCGCGCATGCGCATAAACTGGGGGCGCTGCCGATCGTTGCCGATGCGCGCGACAGCTTGCGGGCGCTCATCGCTGCCGGCGGCGAAGCGGGCGTCAAACCCAACGCGGGCTACGTCGAATCAGTCGCCGTCGATCGGCAAAGCTGGCTGCAGCAGAAACGCGAGTCGGTCTACGTGCAGTATCCGAACGAACGGATGAGCCAGGCGCAGGTGATCGGCGTGCTAAACGACTTTATGGAAGGCGGCGATACGCTTGTCTGCGCGGCCGGCACCGCGCCCGGAGATTTGCAGCAACTATTCGAGGCGACGGCGGGCCGCATCCTCCACCTGGAATTCGGCAACTCTTGCATGGGATACGATATCCCGGGCGCAATCGGCGTGCGGCTGGCGCGCTCAAATGAGGCTGGAGAAGTTTACGTCTTCCTGGGCGATGGCAATTATCTCATGCATCCCATGGAACTGAAAACGGCGGTGCAAGAGGGCGTCAAGTTGACCGTCATCCTGCTCCAAAATGACGGCTTCCAGTCAATTCACGGGCATCAAAAGGCGCTCGTCGGGCACAGCCTCGGCAATGAATTCCGCCTGCGGAATCAAGAGACCGGCAAGCTCGATGACGGCGACTTCGTCGAAATTGATTATGCCAAGAATGCGGAAAGCATCGGCTTGCGCGCCTGGAATGTAGCGGATGAAGATCAACTAAAGACCGCGCTCGAAGAGGCGCGACAGGAGCGGCGCTCTTGCATGATCGTAGCGCAAATCGAGCGTTACAGCCGCTTGCCGCGCTCCGGCATCTGGTGGGATGTGTTTGGCGCCGAAGTCACAAACGATGACGAGACCAAAGCGCTGGTGGATGAGCGTGAAGAAGGGCGACCGAGCCAACGCTTCTATTGGTAAACGAGAAGGCGAAAGGCGGAATAGCATGCAGAATGGCCGCTCAAACAAGCCATACGACATCATCGTATTCGGCGATACCTGCGTCGATCTCATCTTGCGCGATAACGACGTCGTGCCGCAGTTCGGTCAAGTGGAAAAAACGGTCGCCGGATACGACCTGGTGATGGGCGGCTCCTGCTGCATATTCGCGGCGCAGGCGGCCAAACTTGGTTTGCGCGTCGCCATATTGGGCGTCGTCGGCGCCGATTACTTTGGCAAGCTGATTGTCGACACGCTAGCGCAAGCCGGCGTCGATACGCGATTCATCGAAATTATTGACGACCTTCAAACTGGCATCACCGTACACCTCGTTCAAGGTGATGATCGAGCTATGTTGACCCACATGGGTTCCCTGAACAAACTTACTGTCGTAGATGTCACCGATGAGATCCTGGCTTCAGCGCGACACCTGCATTACGGCAGCCTGTATTTGCAGACGGGTCTATTGCCGCATTGGGTTGATATCCTGGCGCGGGCGAAGCATCTCGGATTGACGGTATCCTTGGATACAAACTGGGATCCTGATGAGCGCTGGGATCACGATCTTGAGCGCGCCTATCCATACATTGATGTGCTCCTGCCTAATGAGCAAGAGGCACTGTACCTCAGCGGAAAGGCTTCCTATGGCGAGGCGATCAGCGACCTGCGCAATCGCGTTCCCTTGTTGGTCGTCAAACGGGACATCGCTGGCGCGGTCGCTTGGCAGGGCGACCAAGAGTTTGCCCAATCCGTCTTTGAAGCCAATGCAGGCGGTGACGGGATCGGCGCGGGCGATAGCTTTGACGCCGGATTCCTGGCTGGCTGGCTGCATGGCTTGCCGCTGGCGAGTTGCCTGGCGCTGGCTTGTGACTGTGGGCGCGGCGTTGCTGGCGGGGTTGGCGGCGTCGTGGGGCAGCCACATCAATCAGACTTCAGTTTCCTGCGGAGCGCCCCTGTCGGCTGAGCCTTGCCGCGTTCATGACCGCTCGCCATCGCCGGCGGTAACCAATCCCTCGCCATTATAGCCGCGCCCGACGCCGCGATATTGGAAACCGAGCAGCCTTAATTCTTCGGGATTGTACATATTGCGCCCGTCAATCAGGATTGGTCGCTTCATCAATTGGCGTATCCGCTGCATATCCAGTTGCTTGAATTCGTTCCATGGCGTCAAAACGAGCAGCGCTTCGGCGTCTTTGGCGGCGCTGTAGGAGTCTTTGCACGGGTTTAGACCGGGCACGTCGGCGCAGGCGTTGTCCATGGCGACTGGATCGTAGACTTTCACGACAGCGCCTTGATTCAACAGCGAGCGCGCAACGGTGAGCGAGGGAGACTCGCGCGTGTCGTCGGTATTCTGCTTGAAAGCCAGTCCCAGAATGGCGACGACTTTGCCGTTCAGGTTGCCGCCCAGCATTTCGCGCGCCTTGAGCGTGATTTGCCGCCGCTGAAAGGCGTTTATCTCCATGACAGCGTTGAGCAGCTGCGGGTGCATCCCGTGCGTCTGCGCCATATTCGCCAGCGCTTTGACGTCCTTGGGAAAGCAGGAGCCGCCGAAGCCGACTCCCGCTTGCAAGAAATGTGGACCAATCCGTTTATCGAAGCCCATGCCGCGCGCGACTTCTTCTACATCGGCGCCCAGCCGCTCGCAAATGATGCTGATTTCATTTATAAAGCTGATCCGCGTCGCCAGGAAAGCATTGGAAGCGTACTTGATCATCTCGGCAGTGCGAATATCGGTGATGACGATCGGGGAGTCCAAGGGCGCATATAGCTCAGCAACGGTTTCGGCGGCTGCCGGATCGGTGGAGCCGAGGACGGTGCGGTCCGGCTGCATGAAGTCGGCAAGGGCGGAACCTTCGCGCAAGAATTCCGGGCAGGAGACGACGGCGAACTCAATCGGCTGCGGCTGATTGCGCTCGATGATTTCCCTGGTCCAATCGCCCGTTCCAACGGGCACGGTCGATTTGTTGATGATGATCAGCGGATGGTCCATCGTTTCGGCAATAGTCTGCGCGGCGCTGCGCACATATTGCAGGTCGGCTTCGCCGTCGACGCCCGAGGGCGTGCCGACGCAGATGAAGACAAATTCCGCCCCTTCAAGCCCCTGCCGATAGCAGGTAGTGAATTGCATGCGGCCCGCCACCGTATTGCGCTGCACCGTTTCCGCCAAGCCTGGTTCATAGATGGGCATTTCGCCCCGCTGCAGCATCGTGATCTTGCGCTCGTCAATGTCGACCAGGGTGACGTTATTGCCCAAATCAGCGAAGCAGACGCCGGTTACTAAGCCTACGTAGCCGCTTCCAATCACACAGATTTCGCTCATATCGCTTGTCGTCTCGCTTCCGCCGATCCGCTTCTAATTCCACCGCGAGTTAGTACACGCGCGATTGCCTAATGTCTCGCCAAACAAGTTTACCAGAGTGCAGCTGGCGCCTGCCGGCAACGCCTTCTCTGCCATCGTACACCGAATTGCGATTGCGCGGCTAAAAGCCAAGGACCTATTTGATTTACCCAAACAGCCGCGCGCTTGATATACTGGCAAGTCAGAATTCAGGATTATGGCGAAGGCGAGCGCGATGACGCAAGACATGGATTCTCTCACGGAAACCAACCTGTATCAGGCGCATATCAAGGACGGCATTCCGCAAGAGATGCGCAAAGTGCCCTTTCGAAACATCCGCGATCTGCTGTCGCTGCACAGCAAGACCTCCGGCGGCAAGACTTTCCTGATTTGCTACGACAGCGCCGGCGAACGTCAGGCGCTAAGCTACGCTGAATTCAACGCGCGCGTGCATCAGGCAGCCAACTTCATGGTCGAGGATCTCGGCGTCCAGCGGGGCGATCGGGTCGCCACAATCGCCGACAATCATATCGACACCGTCTTGATCTATTTCGCTTGCTGGGTGATTGGCGCGGCGGTCGCGCCACAGAATGTCTCGGAGGATGATCGCCGCATTGCTTTTATCCTGCGCAATAGCGAGGCGAGAGTATGCTTTGCGCGGGCGGAATACCTTGAGCGCGCGGCCGCCATCATCAGCGGCGTCGATGGCGACGAGGGCGCGCCCAACATTGAAGCGATCGTCGCTGTTGGCGGCGCGCCCGGCGACAGCCACATCAACTTCCACGAGAGAATGGTTAATCGCCCGACTACTTTTCTCGGCGATGAGTCCGGCGCCAAATCAGCCGATCTGCCGCTGGGCGATGGCAAGGCCGCGACCGCGACGCTCGCTGACGAGGCTCTGCTGGTCTACACCAGCGGCACGACCGGCACACCAAAGGGCGTTGTTCTGTCGCAATATAATCTGCTGGTGGACGCGCTGGGCATCAGCCAGTGGCAAGCGATCACCGGCAACCAGCGTATGATGTGCGTCCTGCCGATCCATCATGTCAATGGTATCGTGGTGACGATCATCATCCCGCTCTATGTCGGCGGCTCAACCGTGCTGAACCACCGCTTCAGCGCTTCGCGTTTCTGGGAACGCATTGCGCGCGAAGGCGTCAACACCGTTAGCGTTGTGCCCACGCTGCTTCAATTTCTCATCGAATATGGCCAGGCGGAGCGTGAAGCCGGCAATACGATCTTCGGCGGCGCGATCAGCCGGCGCGACTTGACACATTTCCGCCATTTCATATGCGGCGCCGGCACCTTGTCAGTCCAGCTGGCGCGGGAATTCTGCGAGCTGTTCGGCTTTACCTTGCTGCATGGCTACGGTCTTAGCGAATCGACTTGTTATTCCTGTTTTCTGCCCATCAGTTTGTCGTGGGAGGCGAACCAAAGTTGGCTCTTGGATCACGGTTATCCGAGCATCGGCTGCCCGATGGAACCGAACGAAATGGCGATATTCGCCGCGGACGGCAGCGGGGCGCAACTGGGCGAGGGCGAACGGGGGGAGATCTGCATCCGCGGCCACAATGTGATGCAAGGTTACTTCAAGCGGCCCGACGCCAACGCCGAGACCTTCAAGTTTCAGTGGTTCCGCAGCGGCGATGAAGGCTACTTCCTGAATGATCAGGCGGGTCGGCAATTCTTCTTCATCACCGGACGCATCAAGGAGCTGATTAATCGGGGCGGCGTCAAATTCAGCCCCTTCGATATCGAGGAGGTCTTGCTGGGCATCGATGGCGTCAAGGTCGGCTTGGCGATTGGCTTCCCAAATGTATATTTTGGCGACGAAGTCGGCGCATACGTCGTTTTGGAAGATGACGCGATCGTCGAAGAAGAGGTGATTTTGGCGCGTTGCCGCGCGCTAATGCCCTTTGAAAAGTCACCCAAGGTTGTCGTCTTTGGTGAAGAGATTCCGGTGACATCAACGGGCAAGTACCAACGGCTCAAGCTGCAAGAACTCTTTTCCCGCTGGGAGCATACGCAATTCCGACCTTAGAAGCGCAACTCGTGGCGAGCGCGCTGAGCAACCCATTGCGCAGGACGATCACCGTGCTGCCTTCTTAGCCCAGGACGCCGATGGTCAGCGCCAGATCCGATCCCCGCGCTAGAACTTGGCTGTCTCGGGATAATGCGCGAACAAGCCAGGCGCTGCGCTGATTGGAGCAAGCAACGCCAGGACCGAAATCAAAAAGGACGCGCCTATTGTGCGCGTCCTCGTTTCGGATATTGGCTGTGTAAGCGCTTGGCCCGCTTTCACACAATGTCGTCGTTCTTGGGGATCTGCTTCATGCGTCTGCTGATGCCGAAATGGAAGGCGGCGCCCATCAGCGCGATCGCGATCGCGATCCAGATGACGCCGACAATCTGAACCGATAGCGCGGGCGTCACGTTCTCCGCAAAGTAGGCAACCGGGTTGATGATAACATTGCCGCTGTATGCCGGTGTCGAAAGTACGAGAGGCAGATCAAGCAGGATATGCAAGCCCGTCATCAGCGATATGACGGTAAGCACAATCTGTGTTACCGATTTGCGCGACCGCAATTGATTGATATCGCCGCGCCCCGTCCAGCCCAGCACGATCAAAAGCGACCCGAAGCCCAGGCAAACGAACATTGAAATCCAGTCTCCAGCCGCATCCGGACGGATGAACAGCGCCAGAAATCCAATCGTAAAAGCGCCGGTGATGATAGAGATTAGCCGTATCAAGTGCGGCGCCCGATTGACCAGGAAGAACATCAAGGCGCCTAACGCTGCCGACCCGAGATATCCGGCCGACATCGTAACGGAGTCCGCGCCTTCGCGAAACGCAATCGTATAGGCGCCAACTTGCGAAAGCGTGAAACTCTCCACGGTTCCGCCCGTTATCTGCATGGCGACGCCGGTGAGCCCGCCGTGGATATTGTTGACGAACATACGAAACGGGTGCGCCAAACCGGAAAGCGACTCGACATACCAGAGGGCAAAGATGCCAACAAATGCCGAGGCGGAAATAACGAAGTTTCTTCGCGCGATTTCTCGCCGGACTTTCCGCTCTACAAATTCGCGAAACATGATTTATCTCCTCGTACTCTGATTTTCGTTCTTTCGCAGGGTAGATTCATCCATCAGCTGAAACCATCCGGGCGGATCTCATTCAATTCTTGCCTTTGAAGGAATCGCCGATTTCGCCTCGCACCGGCTTCAACAAGCCGAAATAAACCGCGGCGCCCAACATGATCACCGCAACTGCCGACCAGATAAAGGCGACCACAGAACCGGGCAGCAGCGGCGTGTATTCGGCGGCAAATGCAGCGGCGTCATTCATGACATCGCCAATCCCGGCGTCGGGATACCTGACGATGAACGACAGATCCATTACTGCGTTTAGCGCCGTCAATATTGCCAGTGTATTGAGGAGGAAGACGTTGACGATGCGCGGCGCCACCCAGCCCATCGCGACCATCGCGACGCCGAAACCAATGCCGATTAGATTCGCCGTCAGGTTTCCCGCTTGATCGGGCGCGGCATAAAGCACAGTCAAGACAATGATCGACAACCCGAGGAAGACCGATAACCCGCGCGTCCACTTTGGATAGCGGCTGGTGAAGAAAAACAGCGCGGAGCCGAAAAGCGCCGCGCCCAGGTAACCGGCTGGCAAAATCAGCGCCTTGTATCCGCCAGACGTCGAAGCCAAACCCGACCCGTTAGGCGAAACTGTGAATGCGTTAACCTGACCGCCTGTGATCAGCGCCGCGAGTGAATGCCCCGCTTCATGGATGAAGGTGACAAAAAGGTTGACGGGCCATAGCAAAGGCGCCAGCGCCGCTGCCAAGACATTCGCGTTGGGACCAGGTCCCCTTTGCCCCGGTCCCCCGATGTTCCAGAGAAAAAGGGCAAATATCAGCGCCAGGAGCGATACCATAAGACCCTGCCGCCGTATGATCCTATCGGGATCGACTGCTGTCGAACCGGATTCGCGTTTGAAATTGCGCCACAAGAAGACCAGCGATACAAGCGCAAACGGCAGCCCAGTCGCAAGAAAGAAGACCGGCAGCGGCAGACTGCTTAACGCGTCGACTTGTATTTCGCTGCCAAGCGATTGGATTTCGCTCGCTAACTCGCTGCCGAGATTGCCTCCCTGGTAGTGCTCGGATGTGAAGAAGGATCCCAGCCCAACCCAAGCGATGCTCAACAGCAGCAGCAGAATCCAGAACAAGCGTGAACGTCTAAACACAAGCGATTCCTCAAATTATCAGGTCTGCGAATCTGGATTATAGCGCATCAGCTTCATCCTATTGCGCCGTTTCCACCCTGTGTTCTACCTCTCATTATACGGAAATCTTGGCGAAGAAGGATTTACATGCGTAAAATCTTTGTAATTTGATGATTGAAACGCGTATACTCGTTTTGTTCCGTATACGTTGCCCTAGCCGCCAGCGTTTCGACGGCGCCAACCAGGTGGCGCCTGTCCCTTGGTGTTATTCGTCTGATTGGCGGCGCTGCATAAGGTGATACGATGTCGGACGCGCCGGATTTGAGTGATTATACGCCATCGGAAGACTTGTCCACCGCGGCGACTATGCCGGCGCGCTGGTATATTGAACCCGAATTCCTGACCTTGGAAGCCGAGAAGATCTTCTTCCGAACCTGGCAGCCCGTCGGTCGGCTGGAAGACGTCGCCCGGATCGGCGACTTTTTCAGCTGCGATGTCCTGGATCAGCCGCTGGTCGTCGTGCGCAATGGCGCGGGCGAATTGCGGGCTTTCTACAACGTTTGCCCCCATCGCGCGGCCATCGTGGCGCATTGTCGCGGAAACCGAAAGAGCCTGCAGTGCAAGTATCACGGCTGGACCTACGATCTGGATGGCAGGCTGCTGCGCGCGCCCGAATTCGAGGGCGTCGAAAACTGGGACGCCGGATCTGTTTGCTTGCGTTCAGTCGGCGTCGAAGCTTGGGGACCCTGGGTATTTGTCAACCTCGACCCAGGGGCGCCGCCGATGGCTGACATATACAATCCGATCGCGCGCGAGATTGCAGCCGCCGGCTTTAACTTGGACAAGATGAGACTTGTCGAACGGCGCGATTACTTGATCGAGTGCAATTGGAAGGTTTATGTGGACAATTATCTGGAAGGCTACCACTTGCCGGTCGCTCATCCGGGCTTGTTTCGCGAAGTGGATTACGATCAGTATCGCGTGGAAACGCATCGCTATTATTCGAAGCAGTACGCGCCGATACGCGATGTGGCGCCCGGCGACGCGCGCGACCGGCGCTATGTGCGCAGCGGCGACGCCGAAGAAGATGCGCTCTATTATTGGATCTTCCCAAACGTCATGCTGAACGTCTATCTGGATAACACCTCGATAAACATCATCATCCCGCTCGGGCATGATAAGACCTTGACCGTATTCGAATGGTACTTTGAAGCGCCGGGCACGGGCGAGGGCTGGGAGAGCATGCAGCAGATCATCGCCTTCAGCGACGAAATACAGCAAGAGGATATCGAATTATGCGAATGGGTTCAGCGAGGCTTGAGGTCGAAAGCTTATGATCAGGGGCGTTTTTCTGTGCTGCGAGAAAACGGCGTTCACCACTTTCAATCATTGGTGCGCGAATTCTTGACATGTGATTAGGCGTCTTCAGTCGATGTCTCGCTGTTCGCGCCGAATGCCATTGCCGGGGAGGCGCCCAAAGCCAGCAGCCCTATTGTGCCAAAGATGGCGTAAGTGATTAAGTTTACGCCGTGCAGCAATAAACCTAAAGCAATCGCTTCGTGATCGCTCATTCCCACAGTTTGGCCAGTCGCCAAGATGGCGACCTCGAATGGACCGAGCGCGGCTATGCTGACCGGCATGGCGATGCTGAGCGAAGTCAGCGTGATCCCCAAGAGCGCGCTTAGCAAGTAATTCACTTTGATGCCCAGCGCAAGGTGCAAGACAAAGAAGGCGGTGAGGGCGGCGGCCCAAGCGAGCGCCGTCCAGAATGCTGTCGATAGCAGGGTTCGTATATCTGTGAGCGGCTGCAAGCCATCAAGCAGATGTTCCAGCATCATTTTTAGTGGAAGCCGCCGCAAGGGAGGAAAGGCGCTCAGCAATTTGTTAAGCAGATTTTGCGCCGCTGCCGGGGCATGCGCGAAGAAAAGCAGCGTCAGGAAACCGCAAAGCGAAAGCGCGCCAAACAGCAAACCCTTGTCCCTTAGTTCCGCCGGCGCGGTTGGCATCATGCTAACTGTGGCTGCAATCACAAGCGCCAACGTGAGCACATCAATGAGCCGTTCGACGACAATGCTGGTGCCGGATATCACTAGCGGCACGCCGCGTCTGGTGGCTAACACGCCTCGCGCGACCTCGCCAAGCCGCAGTGGCAGCTGATTGCCGAGGAACATCACGTTTATCATATGGAACGATTCCATCAACGTGATGCGGCGATTCAACAGAATCCACCAACGAATGGCGCGCGTAAACAAAGACATGACTACAGCCAACAGCGCCAGCAGCAGATAAATGGGATCGGCGCTGCCCAGGCGTTCGATGACATCGCTAAGCGGCGCCGCCCGCAAAATCAAGTAAAGCGAAACCGCGCTGACCACAACGCTCGCGATGATGAAGACGAGCCGCCTGGCGCTCATCAGTTCAACCTCAGCGCGCCGTCCGCGCGACTAGGGCGGGAAGGCGCGCGAAAATATCTGGTCATTCGCTAGGCGCTTCCACCAGCACTAGCGGCTCGCCGCCGATCGCGCTGCTTCGATTGCTCTCTAGATCAGGGAAGTGGAAATCAGTCGCCGGCTTGAGATCAAGCGTATAATTGCCATTTGTCGCGGCGATTGCGACGGTTTCGCCAAGCGCAGAGCGCAGATGGGCGCTGGCGCCGGCAGCCTTCAGCGCATAGGTCAAGGCGTCTTTGGTATTGTTCCAGAGGACTACGATGCGCTCGCCGCTCGAACGCTGGAAGACAATCCTGGTCACAGCTTCGTCAATGCCTTTCAGACTGACTGGCGTGAAAGGCTGGCTGCCAAATACGTCCGCCAGCAGCAGGAATGCCTGGGCAACGGGACGAGGCGTGTTTGCATGTGGATGGTGGCTGAAGCAGTGCGAGCCGCGCGTGTTTCGATAGATGCCGAAGGCATCGCCAAAGCAGGCGCCGTTGGCGCAAAGCTCGCCTTGATGTGGCGGGAAATCAGTACCAGCGGGATAATTGCCGCAATCATCATACAGTTGATGATAAAAGACCACCTCCACGCCTTTTGACCAGGCGAACGCGGCGCTCATAATCAAGAAATGGGCTTGCTGCCGCGCCGTCGCCAGCCGGGTTCGCTGTTCGGGGCTGTACGCCCAAACGGGACCGGGATAATCATCCCATACGGACACGCCCGTTTCATTCAGCCAGACGGGACGCGTTATCTTGTAAGACTTCAATGTGTCTGCCACAACTTTGGTCAACCAGCCGCTGCGCCAGGGATCATCGTAACTGTGTATGGCTATCACATCGAAGTACCAATCATACAGGTCGCGCAAGGGATCCGCGCGAATCTGACGCAGCACTCGTGAAAGGAATCCCGGATCTTCGGCGTAGAGCAAGCCGCCAAACAAGACTTTGGCTTCTGGGTCTACCGTTCGGATGACTATAGCGGCAACCTTTAGCAGGCGGGCATAGGCTTCGCTGCCGGCGCGCCAGAAATGCGGCACATCGGGTTCATTCCAAATCTCCCAGACGCGGATGCCATCGTCAGCGCCGAAATCATTGTTCTGCGCCAAGACGCCGCCCGGCATGTAGCGGATGACCGCGTAGTGCACGAATTGAGCCCATGGATTGTCTAAATTGATCGCTGCATCGGGACCCGCGCTATCCGTGCCATCGGCAAAGATTGGCTGAAACAAATTGTGAACGCTGTTGCCAGCTTGCCAGAAAGCGGGCCGGCCCAAGAGTATGGCGTTGGTCCGCAGACCGTGGCCGATATCGCTCGCGACCAGCCGGTCATAAGCCAGCCAGTCATAATTGCCGGGCTGAACCTCGACGCGATCCCAATACAGGGGCCAGCGGTTCCAGCCCGAACCAAGAATCAGGGCGTTGCGGTAGCGTTCGGCGCCCATATTGTTGTCGATGAATCCGACAAAGGTGATGCCAAGCCGCTCTGCGCGTATGTAGTTGCCAGCGTTTATCAAACCGCCTGGCTCGGTAGTCGGCGCTTGCGGGACTTGCGCAATTGCGGAATTCAGCGCAGGCAAGAGTAAAAGGATGCAAAGCAAGCAGCGCCAAGCCGAGGCGCGCCCGAGCTTTCGCTCAGCGCGCGGCGAAGCGCGTTTCGCCGCTATGTCAGCGGTTCCGCGCGAAACAGACTTATGCTTGCATATCACATGCTTGAGGTTAATTCAGGATGTGAATCAGCGCTAGGGATTCCACCACCAGAGCGCGCGATTCATCGGGTCGTTCATGAATCTGGCATTGTTAGGATTGGCCGACGGCGCGGTAGGGCCGCCCATGAGCCTGGCGGAATCCCATGCATATAGCTCGCATTCGTATTCATTGAACCAGGCCAGTTCGCCGTCGAGCGCCCGCCCTTCACGATCCTGGTATACGTGACAGGCTTCGTGAACGAGTGTCTCCGCCACTGTGTAATCATCCCGCCGGATGTAAGGCCGGACGCTGTGAGGTTCGTGGTGGAAGACAATGACGCCCGACGTGCTATAGACGCCGGCGCCACAACAATGTCTTTCTTGCACCTCGGTGATTACGTTGTTGACGTAGTTGTACCATTGAGGCGCGTGAGTCCGCAGCAATTCAAAGGCGGTGTTGAACATCCCACGAAATCCCGGGGTCAATTCGACTATGCGGATATGTCCGTGGTCGTTGTATGGACCGAATGATTGCGGCGGCAGCGAGTTTGGAGTCGGGAAGCAGCGGTTGTGCTGAAAAGCCCAGTGGCCATAGACCCACTCGTGCTCGCGATTGCAAGACCAGCCGGTCTCACAGCAATTGTCGGCGCCTGCTGGTATCGACACGGGCGCATGATACCCGCCGCTGGCTGGCGCGCTGCATTGCCCATTCTGAAAAGCCCAATAACCGGCCTCCCATTCATGATCGGATTGACAATGCCGGTCTACATTACAACAGTTGTCGATGTTGACGCTTGTGGCAGCCGGCTGCGCTGCCGGCGCGGCGACGCGCTCGTGCGATACCCAACTTGCCATCCAGGCTTCGCCGCTGCGGTCGACTTTGAACCAGCGGTCGATCTCGGAAATGACATTGAGAACCGTGCCCGCCGGCACGCTCTCCAGCGGCGCCGCGTCGAGGCTCGGTTGAACGCGGATATTGGTGTTGTAGCGGACGCGAATGCTGAAAGATTGCGCATTGGCTGTGAGGCACAAAATAGCAGTTAGCGCTATCCATATAATGATTTTGAAACACTTGGGCATGTTTATGTTCCCTTTGCGTTTCCGAAGCAACGGAATGCTTTCACGAGCGACAATGCCTTGCCACCTTTGCCCCGGTAGGGGAGTGGTGAATTTCATTGATGGCGCGACAAACCCCCATCCCCCGGCCCCTTGCCGTAGTGCAGTGTCTACGCGCACCCCACAAGGA
>JAPPFH010000028.1 GCA_028875185.1 Chloroflexota bacterium
CTTTCAATTCACGTTGAAATGCCTACGACCAATACCAATCAAGCCTTACAACGTCTTATCAGTGTGTAACCGCGATTTTCACCACTCCCGACTCTGCGGGACAACGTTATTTCGGTCGTTCCACAATCCAAAAGAAGAAGGGGGCTTTGCTGCTGGCGAGATCAACACGCGGCGAATCAAGGGGTCATTCGTCAAGCGCCTTGAAACCGTCGGCATCGGCGAGGATTTTTTTGAGACCGTGTTCGTCAAATAAGACGCTGACAATGCCGCCGCCCTCGACGCCGATAACTTTGCCCGCGCCAAATTGAGGATGCTTCACCGACATATTCACTTTGAAACCGGCATCATCGGCAGCCGAATCGGGGATGCCCGGAAAGGGAGCGAACTTCTTGCGCAGTTCGCTATTTCCGCTGGAGACAGTGCCGGACCGCAAATCACGCTGCAGGCGGCTTTGCAGGCGGGATGGGCGCTCCCACTGCGTTAGCGCCTCCGGGCTGCTTGCCGCATTCAGCATATTCGATATAGCTGGTCTGGCATCAAGAAGATGGCGCGGCAGATCAAAGAGAAAGCGTGACGGACCGCGATGCAAAGTATAATTGAGCAGCAGAAAGCGCTCCGCCCGCGTGATGCCGACGTAGAAGAGACGCCGCTCTTCTTCGAGCCCGCCCGGCTCCGACAGGCTTCTGTGATGTGGCAAGACGCTTTCATCGACGCTGACGATGAAAACAGCCGGGAATTCCAGCCCTTTGGCGCTGTGCAGGGTGATAAGCGTGACGCGGTCATCGCCATCTTCCAATTCGTCGACATCGGCATAAAGCGATTGCTCCACCAGGAATTCGTCAAGCGTCTGCCCCAACTCTTCCGCCCTGCCCAGCATGCGCCAAATCTCGATCACATTTTCTTTGCGTTCATCGAACTGCTCGTCGCTTTCACTGATTTTACGCAAGTGATTTTCATAGTCCGTATCGGCGTAGATGCGGTCGAATAGCCTAACCAGCTCGCCCCTTGCCGCTTGTTCCCGCCACCCCGCCCACATATTGGCAAAGGCGCGGATACGGTTTCTTGCCGCTGTCGGCAGAGCTTCCGGCGCAATCTCTCTGAGTCGCTCAAGCGCTTCGCCCTGCGCCAAAGTCTCGGCTTCAGCCCAGGCTCGGAAGGCGGCTACCGATTTGTCGCCGATGCCGCGCGCCGGCGTGTTGATGACCCGCCCGAAGCTGCTATCGTCGTCCGGGTTGTAAACGAGACGCAAGTACGCCAGCAGGTCTTTGACCTCGCGACGTTTGTAAAAGCCAACGCCGCCAATGATCACGTAGGGTATCTGTTCTCGCACGAGCATCTGTTCGATCGCGCGCGAGAGCCAATTCGAGCGGTACATCACGGCGATGTCTTGGTATGCCAAGCCCTGCCGCTGGCGCAGCTTTATGATATGCTCCAGCACATATTCCGCCTGAAAGTCATTGTCATAAGCCTCCTCAAGACGCACGCGCGCGCCTTCACCTAAATCGGAGTGCAGCGCTTTTGCCGTCCGGTTTGGGTTATGGTCTATCACCGCCCGCGCAAAGTTCAAAATATGCGTCGTGCTGCGGTAGTTCCGCTCCAGCAGATGCTGCTGGCACGCGGGATACTGGCGGCGAAAGCGCCGGATATTGCGGTAATCGGCGCCGCGGAAGGCGTAGATTGACTGGTCTTCGTCGCCAACGACAAATATGTTGTTCTGGGGCGCGCCGAAGAGTTTCACCAACTCATACTGCACGGTGTTGGTATCCTGAAACTCGTCAACCAGCACTTGTTGAAATCGTCCCTGATAATAGGCGCGGCGTACGGGGCTGCGCTTCAAGACCAGGACCATGTTCAGCAGCAGATCGTCAAAGTCCATTGCGTTGGCTGTATTGAGCGCGTTCTGGTAGGCGATGTAGACGCGCCGCGCGGCTTCTTCGGCATGGAAGCGGACCGGAAAGTCGTCCGGCAGGATCAGCTCGCATTTTGCCCGTGAAATGATATTCACGTACGCGCGCGCGCTGGCGCTATCCGCATCCGCGCCCAATACCTTCAGCACCCGTTTCATCAGCGCCAGCTGGTCGTCAGTGTCATAGATCACCCAATTGTTTCCGTACCCAAGCAACTCAGATTCCGCGCGCAAAAAGCGAGCGCAAGCGGAGTGAAAGGTGCTGACCTGCAAGCCGCGCAGCTGCTCGCCCAAAAGCGCCTCGACGCGATTGCGCATTTCGCCGGCCGCCTTATTGGTGAAGGTGACCGCCATGATGCGATAATGGGGCACGCGATGCTCGCGGATCAGCCAGGCGATGCGCCGCGCCAGCACCGCGGTTTTGCCGCTGCCAGGACCAGCGAGCACCAGCACGGGACCGTCGCCAGCGGTGATCGCCCGCTGCTGCTGTTGGTTCATGCCCTCTGTGAGCGGGTGGGTTGGCATCTAGTCGAGTCCTCGTACATACGAGATTTCGCTTTACGGTAAGCGCTAGAATCTTCCGATATCTAGTGCAGATCTATCAGGTGATCCGGCAATTCCTCTAGGAATTCTGAGGGCGCCAGTAATTCGTCGGTGAGTCCCTTATGACTGGCGTAGGTCACGAAGAGTTTCTTTTCGGCGCGCGTTATGCCGACGTAGAACAACCGTCGTTCTTCTGAGATGTCATTTGGTCCATCACTCTCGTGGACATAGGGCAAGATGTCCTCGTTCAGACCAATAATGAAGACGACAGGAAACTCCAACCCTTTGGCAGAGTGCAGAGTCGTCAGGGCGACTTTGTCTGGGTCGTTAGCGGCATCTCCCTTCGCCAAAGCGACCGCGTCCACAAACCGTTCAAAAGGCTCAGACGAATGCGATGCGGCGCTCGCTAGGTTACGCAGCTCATCGACGCTGTTCCTGCGTTCAGCGAGTTCCCAATCTTCCTTGCAAATCCGCTCAAGGTGCTGATAATAGTCCGCGTCCCGAATGATCTGGTCCAAGAGCGTAACGAGATTCCCTTGAGCGGCAGTACTGCGCCAGCCTTGCAGCAGGAGAGCAAAGTCAGCAAACGCTCTCGCTTGGCGGGCATTAAGCGGTGAAGCGCCGTGCTTCACTTTGTCGAGTGCATCGAATAATTCTAGATCGTCGCTTGCAAGCCAATCAAGGAATTTATCCATGCCTTTCTTGCTTATGCCGAATGACCGTATGTCTGCTATGCGCTTGAGTAACTCCCATTCCCTAGAATCGCGCGCCAAATTCATTAATGCCATGACATCTCTGACTTCTCGACGCTGGTCGAAGTCTATCGTGTTTACGACTCGGAAAGGCACATTGTGCAGGTGCAGAACACTTCTGACAGGAAAAGACTGTTTGTTGAGACGGTACATGACCGCAAAATCCCCAAACTTGAGTCCTTCACTCACCCTAATTCGTCGTATCTGCTCCTGAACGAATACCGCCTCTCCTCGTTCCGTAATCGCCTCGTAGACCTGGATACGCGTACCAGATCCTTCGCGTGTATACAGCCGTTTGGAAGTGCGATTGCCGTTATGATCAATTATGGCTTTAGCAGCGTCGAGGATAAACTGCGTGCTTCGGTAATTCTCTTCAAGCAGAATCTGAGTCAATTCGGGAAAATCTTCTCGTAAACTGGTCAAGTTGCGATAATCTGCGCCGCGGAATCCGTAGATAGACTGGTCTTCATCGCCTACGACAAAAACACAGTTTTGCGGAGGCGCCAGCATCTTGACAATCTCGTACTGCACCAGGTTGGTATCCTGAAATTCGTCGATCAACAAACATTCAAAATCCTGCTGAAACATTTTACGCACCGATGAAAACTCGCCGAGCATGATGGCAAACTGCAACAACAAATCGTCGACATCCATGAGATTCTCGGCGAGCAACTCCTCGTGATAGATCTGATACACCTTCCGTACCGTCTCGCTGAATTCATCTTTCTCCTCATAGTTTTCAGGCAAGACCATGCGGTTCTTGGCTAGAGAAATCGCCTTACGCACATTGGTTGGGCTGAAAGAAGTTTGGGGGCGAGCAATGCGCTCCAGGATTCGCCGAACGACCCAGTACTGCTCATTTGTTGACATTATTTTCCAGCCAGGACGAAAACCAAGCAGTTCCGCTTTTCGCCGCAGCAACCGCGCGGAGATGCGGTGGAATGTGCCAATTTGCATGCCACCAAGACTTCCGTCCAGCATGCGCTCTAGCCGCGAGCGCATTTCGCCGGCCGCCTTATTGGTGAAGGTGACCGCCATGATGCGATAATGGGGCACGCGATGCTCGCGGATCAGCCAGGCGATGCGCCGCGCCAGCACCGCGGTTTTGCCGCTGCCAGGACCAGCGAGCACCAGCACGGGACCGTCGCCAGCGGTGATCGCCCGCTGCTGCTGTTGGTTCATGCCCTCTGTGAGCGGGTGGGTTGGCATGTGATAAGTATTTCCTGAATTTGCAGATTACTATTCTATCAAATTATCAGGCCCCGGCATGCAGAACGAACTTTGCAAACCGGAAGGGCGAGCCGGCGCTGCGCGTTGACACTGCAAGCCGCTCGCCCGCAAAGCCAGGCTGTTTTGCGAATGGCATTTGAGCGTAATCCAGAATTGAGCGCGATGTCAGTTTCCGCTGGCAGGCGTCGGGACTGTGATCTCTTCGACGGTGGGACCGAAGGCTGGTTCTCCCGGCTCGATCGCGCTGTTATCGATGCTGACATTCAGGTCAAAGTGGATGTAGCCGCCATTGAGCGAATCGGCGGCTAGACGCAAGATGTAATCGCCGTTTGGCGCCTGCGCCGCAAGGGTATCCCAAATGCCCAGGGGACTGCCATATTGCGGCATTTGCACCAGCGAGGCGCTGATGGGATAGAAGGTCTCAGGCTCGGCGGCGCTGGCGTAGAGCAGCTCAAACTTGTCGAAATGCGGTGCGCTGACCTGCCCGCGCAGCTCGACCGATCCGCGAATGACCGCGCCCTGATTGGGGTTGCTTAGGTTGATCAGCGGCAGCTGCTGCCCTTGCGCGCAGCCAGCGGTAGGCGGCGGTCTGACCGGCGCGCGCAATCCCAGCGATTCCGCGTGCGTACGCCCTTCTTCAGTATTGTTTAGCCACTCCAGCGCGGCGACATCGCTGACCGAGGCGAAGTTCCGCTCGATCACATGGCCCGTGCAAAACTCGTTGGCGCGCAGCAGCGTCCAGCTATCGACGGCGACGCGCTGGAGGAAACTGGCGTCGGGCCCTGGCGGATCCTGTCCGTTTAAGAACAGGTCGGTCGTTGGCTCGGGACAAGACGGGAAATTGAGCGTGCCGGTTGTGCGGCAGATCTCGCGCGCGACGACGCCGCCGGGATTCTCGAAGCTGCCCGGTGGATAAAAGCTGCTGGCGGCTGCCATGACGCGGTTCCAAAGGGGAGCGGCGCTGCGATATCCGCTCGTGTTGTAGGTGGGCGAATTCTCAGAGGCGCCCAGCCAAACGCCGACGACGGCATTGCGCGTGAATCCCATCGTCCAAAGATCGCGGCCGCCGTTGGTGGTGCCGGTTTTGGCGGCGATGGTATTCCGCGTGGGGATGCCCAGATGCGCCAAAGTCAGGTTCGAGGCGAGCGGGAAACTGGGCGCGCGGGCGCCGTCATCGCTGAGGATGTTTTGCATTAGAAAGGCGAGAGCGGGCTTTATCACCTGCTCGCCTGCGGGACGCTCGCGCGGGATTTCGACTTGCTCGCCAGCGACCGATTCGGTGATGCGCTCGATGACATATAGCGGGGCGCGCCACCCGCCATTGGCCAGCGCGCCATAAGCGCCCATCATGTCATAGAGCGACACTTCGTTGGCGCCAAGCGCGCTGGCGAGCGAAATGAAGGAATCATCGGGGAACCGCAAGCCAAGAGCATCGGCGGTATTGGCGAAGCGCCCGGCGCCGACGTGATCGCGGAAGACCTTGACCGTCGGCACGTTGTAGCTGTTTTGCAGAGCGGCGCGCAAGGACACCGGTCCATGAAATTCGCGGTCGACATTCTGCGGTTCATAGATGCCGCCGGCGCCCAAGTCTTCGACAAGGGGCACATCCCAGATGATGCTGGCCGGCGTCAGGAAGCTGCCGTTATTGTCTTGCAGGGCAGCCATATAGACAAAGGGTTTTATGGCGGAGCCGGGCTGCTGGAACGTCAGCGCGTTGTTGACCTGGCCCGCCTCGGCATCGTAGTAATCGTGGCTCCCCACCATGGCGCGGATGGCGCCGGTGTTCGGATCAGTCACCATGACGGCGCCGGTATTGACGCCGGTAGCCGATGCTTTCAGCCCCCGCACCTGCTCGCTCAAAGCAGCCTCCGCCGCCTCTTGCAGCGCCGGATTCAAAGTCGTGTGAATGCTGAGCCCGCGCTGGAACAGCGCCTCTTCGCCGAGTTCCGCCACAACCGCCTCACGCACAAAATCAACAATATGAGGATGGCGCGCCCGGTATTCGCTTGGCTGAAAACGCGTGGTTTCAATCTCGGCGATTTGCAGGATGGCTTTGCCGCCGACGACTTCACCCTTCGCGTTCGTCGTCACCAGATTATCGTCTGCGCCAACAATGATGCAGAAGGGACCGCGATCAAGCCAGCCGTTATGATGAAATTGCAGGCAGCCGACATTGATCATTTTGCGCATGGTCGCGCGCATGGCGGCGACGGCGGTCGCATGATTGGTCACTGGGTCATGCTGCATTGGCGAAGGCACAATGCTCGCCAGCAGCGCCGCTTGGGCGAAGTTGAGCTGGTCGGCGCTATGACCGAAATAGAAATTGGCGGCCGCCTCGACGCCATAATTCTGATTGGCGAAGAAGATCTCGTTCAGATAGAGATCGAGAATAAAATTCTTGTCATAGCGATTGGCGATCTCCAGCGCGACCAGGATTTCGTTAAGCTTTCGCTGGACGGTGACCTCGCGGTCTTGCAAAACGAGATTGCGCGCGATTTGCTGGGTGATGGTGCTGGCGCCCGATTCGATGCCGCCCCCTCTCAGATTCTGGATGAAAGCGCGGGCGATTGCGATCGGGTCGAAGCCGGGATCGTCAAAGAAGCGTTCATTCTCTTGCGAGACGATGGCGTGGATCATAAAGGGGCTGACCTGCTCCAGCGGGACGGCGGTGCGGGCGCCGGTCTCCTGGCTATTGAGCGCGGCGAGCAGATTGCCCTCGGCGTCAAAGACGCGCGCGGTCTGGTAGGCGCCGCGATAATCCGCCAAGCCGGCAACACCTTGGGCGAAGGGCTCGATCGTATCACGATACCAGATCACGACAACACCGGTGGCAATGATGGCGCCAGCAAGTGTCAGCATTAAGAGCGCGGCAATGCTAAACGTTAACAAGCGCGCGCGCCGGCTCCGCCGTGATTCAAGCAATTCTCGCACGACCGGCGCTGCTCCAAGCTCATAATCGCTTTCAAGAGCGCGCGGAATAACCAGATCCGGATCCGCCACTGCCGGAATGGTACCGGATAGCTGCGCTTCGGATCCCAGGGTCGGCTGTTGACCGGGGATTTCGTCTGCCAGCGCGGCTTTGCCTGGCACGGTATAGAGCGCGTCTTTGGTAGGCGGCACGGCGCCAATCTTGACACCGCGTTCGTCATAGATCGGGTCGCCGGCGGCGGGCGCGCCCAAGGCCGGGGGCAAGTCGTACTCGGTCAGCGTTTCATCGCCATTGAAAGACGCGCTCTGGCGCCGCTCGTATTCGCTCAAGGCGGGAGGGTAATCAACAATCCACTGGTTGCGATCCGCGTCATGACGGTACCAATCTTCATTCTCGGCATCTATCATCCACCAAGCGCCATCTTCGTCCTGCACCATCGCGTCGTATAGCAGCCGCTGATATTCGTCAAAGCTGATTTCCTCTTTATTCAGCAGGTCTGCCAGCGTCGCCGCCTGGTTCTGCATGTCAATGAAGCGCTGCGCAGCCTGGCTGATCGCCCTATCGCGCGGGTCGGGCGCGTCCGGCTGTCGCTCGTCTACGGGCAAATCTTCGGGGCGGGCCTGGCGCTTAGCGCTCCCTTGATTCGGGTCGTAGTCTTCCGGCGGGGCGGGCTTGCGCTCAGCTGGCGCCGGGTTAAGCAGCGCCCCCATCATCTCTTCGGGGGATTCAGGCGGCGGCTCGGCATTGTCGTCGGCGGGCGGCTTTTCCCGGGACGGGTCATCGGGCATGGGGCGTTTCCCGTTTGAATACCAGTGAATTGGCGTTCATTATAGTGGAGACCGGAGATTGGGGGAAATCGGTTGGGGGCTTCGACCGGGGCTTTACGTGGACTTGTTCCAACGCTCTGACCGTCGATAATCACTCCTGCGATTTCGGCGGCGTAAGATCGTAGGGCGGATTGCGGCGCAGAAGGTAATCCGCCAAGCGCTTTGACGCCGGTCGGAAGGGATGGCGGCCTACCACATCGCGCAATAACTCGTATTCACGGGAGTGGTGAATTTCATTGATAGCGCGACAAACCCCCATCCCCCGTGAGGCGGGGGACCGAGGGGGAACAAGATTTAGGTTGGGGGAAACGAGGGATATATCAACACATTCAGCACACCCGATAAGCCCAAAGAAAAGCTGACATAAACGACGTGGTCAAGCTCGTGGCGGAACGGGGTAACAGCGTAGTGGCGCCATGCCGTCCGCAGATCCGGGAGCAATTGCGATGCGCGTGTAAGGGGATAGAAGCCGTAAACGCCACGGAAGGCGCTCGCTTGAGCTTTCGAGTCAATCAAGTTGGAAACTGGTCATTACGCGCGGAAGGCAATTAAGCCACGGTCTCATCCTCTTGCTCAACCAAGTGATGAGACCCGCCGGCGAGGTAGCGGTAAACATAGGGGTTGCCCAGGACGGCCATATCGGCGACGACTTCATCGCGGCGGATTGTAAAATGGAAGATCTCGATGCAGCGCATGCCCGCGAACCAGTGGCGCCGCCGAGTAACAATCTTATCAATCTCCCAGCCGCGGGCGATTGCCGTCAACAGATTATCGCCGCCTGCGTAACACTCGGACGAATAGCTCCAATGCTGCGAGGTGACGTCTTGCACTTGACTGTCGAGATTGCGATCCTGCTCTTCCGCCATATGCCTAAGCTTTCCGCGACTTACGATTGTCCGGCGCTGATTATAAGCGCCGGCATCAGCCTATACAAGATGGCTCTGACAGTCTGAAATGAGTCCAACGCGGTTCTAATCCGGGATGACGGCGCAGTCTTGCGCCGGGTCGTAGATGATGCGGATATCGTGCTGGACGATGTATCGCTCAATATAGGGGTTGCTCAAGACGGGCATGATCATCAACTGGCTGCCGCGCACCAAGGTGAAGTCATATACAGTACGCGGGCGGCTGCCGCCATGCCAGACTTGCCGCGCGCTGACCCGCGGCAGAGCCAGGATCCAGCCATCACGCATGGTAGAAATCAATTGGCTGCCAGAGGCGAACGCTTCTGAATCCGGGCTCCAATATTGATCGCACTCGGTGTATTTCTCATGCGTATATATATTCTGTTCCAGTTCCATGCGATCTGCCTCTAACCGTGCCGTTCCGCTGTAATGTATTTCGCAGCGCGCATGCTCAAAAGGAGCGCTTGGCGGAAGCAGCGCCATTCGCGGCGGCGAACAGCGTCTTCGTCAATCTCTACGGTTCATTGCATTCCCTGACTTCATTATATCGGAAATGGCGAATGCGGAAAATTAAGCTGGCGTTTATGCGCCTTCACCATCACATGCAAATCACAACTAACTGGACAAAGCAAAGCCGGGCGCCCATCTCTGTGGTTGACGTCATCCGGGCGGCGCAGCCGACGCGGCGAACAACGCCAGCGCGGCAATCATATCGCTTAAGGCGGGCTGGTCCGGCATGATTAAGCGCGCGAATCCCTGTTCACGAGCGGCACTTGTAGTGGCCGGACCGATGCAGGCGGCCGGCAATTGAAGCGCATCCAAGCTTGGGCAGCGCCGGCGGAAGAAGGCGACCGCAGACGGGCTGGTGAAGGTGAGCGCGTCGATTTCACCACGGCCGATCATTGCTGGCAGCGGCGCCCCGCCCTCAGCCGGCACCGTGCGATAAGCGGCGACGGTCGTCACATCCGCGCCGCGCGCGCGCAGCACATCCGCCGTTGACGCGTCCGCTAAATCTGATTGCGGCAGCAAAACGCGGCGGGTCCCGCTCAATGGCAGGCTGCGCGCCAGTTGCCCGGCGCCATATTCGGCGGGCACATGCCGCACCTCGCAAGGCAGGCGTCTAGAGGCTTCGGCAGCGGTGGCTGGTCCGGCAGCGGCGACGCGAATGGTCGCGTCAGGCAAGGGAAGTTTCAGTTGGGCGAGGCTCTCGGCGATGGCGCGGGCGGTATTGCCGCTGGTCAATAGCAACCAGTCAAATTCGCCGAGGCGGCGCAGGCAGTCAGCGAGCGGTCTCCGGTCGGCCGGCGGAACGATAGCGATGCATGGATACGATATCGGCTCGCCGCCACAGGCGCGGATAACGGCTTCCAACGCCGGCGCCTGATGGCGCGCGCGCGTGACCGCGATGCGCTTCCCAACCAGGGGCTTTGCCTCAAGCCTCATGCTCGCCCGTCTCTAGCGATGCCAGAATCATATCGGCGCCTTTTTCAAGCGCTTCTTCAGCCAATTGCGCGCCCAGCTTTTGCGCTGCCTTGTCGGCGGCTGGTCCGTCAAAAGCGTTGGTTTCGCCAGCGACATCAACCTGTCGGCTTCCATTCAGCGCGATAACACGTCCTTGAAGCCGGAGCTTGCCGCTATCGATATAGGCGTACGCGGCGACGGGCAGCGAACATCCAGCTTCCAGCGCATGCAGAAAAGCGCGTTCGGCCGCGGTGGCCAGCGAAGAACGCCAATCCGCGAGCGGCCGAAAGAAAACCAGGTCGCCGCCTTCAGCGCGGCACTGGATGGCTAGCGCGCCTTGACCCGCGGCGGAAAGCATCTGCCTATCATCGAAGATTTCACTGATGTGATCAGCCAAGCCCAAGCGGTTCAAGCCGGCGGCCGCCAGGACGATGGCATCGAACTGACCGTCTTCCGCCTCCAGCTTGGCGAGGCGCGTTGGCACATTGCCGCGAATATGCCTCATCTGAAGGTCGGGACGCAAGGCGAGCAGCTGGGCGCGGCGGCGCAGGCTGCCGGCGCCGATGCGCGCCCCAGCGGGCAGTTCCGCTAGCGTGGCGCCGTCGCGGCTGATGAGGACGTCACGGTGATCGCCGCGCTGCGGGACAGCCGCGAGCGCCAAGCCCTCCGCCATATCCACCGGCATATCTTTCAGGCTATGTACGGCGCAATCGATTTCGCCGGCTTGCAGCGCCGTCTCGAGCGCATCGGTGAAGAGACCGGCGCCGCTGATGGCGCGAAGAGGCGCAACGGGGTGCAGATCGCTGCGCGTGCGGTATGCCCGGATTTCAATGCCGACCTCCGCATAGCGCCGGCGAATGAGTTCGGCAATGTGATTCGCCTGCCATCGCGATAGTTTGGAGCGGCGCGTTCCAATTCGAACGAGTTTCTTCACTGCAAAATCGCCCGCCTTTCGTATCTCGTCTCAGCCAATTATACATGGCGTCCGGCTTTCGCACGGAAGCCGTAGCGCTAGCGTAATGCGCCCATCTTGTCCGTGATGCTAGGCTCTGGATAATTAGCATGCGCGGCTTCTCTTTTGAAGGAGCGAATTCAATGATTCGACTGGCTTTTGGCATTCTGTTGGCTGCCTGGTTCTGCCTGTCAAGCGCAATGGCGGATGACACAGCGGCGATACTGGAATACGACCCGAGCGTCTGCGCAGCGAAAAGCGGCTCTGCTTCCGGGGGCGTCGAATCGGCGGTTGCGGCAGCCAATAGCGCTGATTGCCTGGCCATGATGGAAGCTTTTCCGCGGCCCCAGCGCGAGCGCGTCAACCGCGACCACTTTACCCTCGACAAGTACAGCTTCTGGCGCGTCAATCGGGACGGGGCGACCTTGTACAACGCGCCGGGCGGTCAAGCGGTCGGTAGGATATCGGCTGGCTTCACCTATATAAATGTGATCAACACCGGCGTGGACGGCTGGCTCCAAGACGAGAGCGGCCTGTGGATGCGGCTGGAAGACGCCAAACCGGCGCGACCATCAGGATTTACCGGTATGCTGCTGCCAGAAGACTGGACGCATCCCTACGCCATCATCCTCGACCGGACCGGCGTCTACGCTTCGCAAAGCCCCGGCGAAGCCGCCAGCGCCGACAGCGGATTCATCACGCGCCGCTACCACCTGGTCAACATCTTCGCCCGTGCCGAAGACTATGCCGGCAATGTATGGTATCTCGTTGGGCCGGGACAATGGATTCGACAAGAAATGGTCGCCAAATTCGCGCCGGTGGAGCGACCGGAGGATGTTTCGGGGCGCTGGGTGGCGGTCGACCTGTTTGAACAGACGCTGATCGCTTACGAAGACGACAAGCCCGTCTTCGCGACCGTGATCTCAAGCGGCATGCAAGATTGGGAAACAGTTGAAGGCGTCCATGATGTCTGGGCGCGCTTGATTAGCGACTCGATGAGCGGCGCGGCGGGCGGACCTAATGCCTACGCGCTGCAATCCGTGCCCTGGGTGATGTATTTCAATGGCGGGCAGAGCCTGCACGGGACCTATTGGCACGACTCCTTTGGCTATCGGCGCAGCAAGGGCTGCGTTAATCTGAGCATTAGCGACGCGCGCTGGTTATACGACTGGATGCTGGCCGCCGCGCCCAATGAAGACGGCGAGATCTTGAACTTTGTGTACGTCTACAGTTCCGGAGTCTACAATATTACCTGACCGTTTCCCCCTGCTCCGGTCCCTTTGCCTGACGCGCTTTGGGTCCGGGTGAAGGAGTTTGCAGCCGACAAAGGAAAAAGGGCGAGCGACCGGCTCTCCCTTTGAATTCAATGGGATTCTGCGCTTGGGGCGGGCGACCCAATGGGCAGCCCCTACACTTGCCCTAGCCAAACAGCGCCCGCTTATAGCCTCAGATCAACGAACGCAGGGACGGCTCGAAGCCGATCAGGTCGCGGGCGCGATCGATGCTGACCAGGGCATCGGCGCCCTGAATCGCCTTGGAGCGTTGGCTCACATCCGGGAAAAAGAGCGAGAGCAGCGCTTCGGAGTTGATGTTGAGGTAGTTCAGATCGCTGTTGACGAAAAGGGCGTGGGCGCCTTGGAAATCAGCTGTGAGCGCCTTTTCAAATGCGTGGGTCGAGTCGTCAGTGTGTATAAAAGCCCAATAACTGAAGCGATCGAAGAAGTAGGCATGCAGGAGCCAGTCGTCAATCGCGTCGCGGTCGAATCCGCCAGCGCTGATGGCGTCGTACTCCTGAACGCGGCGCGCGCGCAGGTCAAGCGCTCTGGCGCGCGCTTCCGCCAGGCTATCGCGCTGCTCCGCCGCCGGCCTTCGGAGAAACTCTTCCAGCAGTTGACGCCGCTGCATTAAACTCTCGCGCAGATTCTGTTCAGCGATATTCGCATCGCTCCAAACGGCGGGAAAACGAAATGACACGCTGTCGATGCCGCTGCGCCGCTGGTAATAGGCGGCGATTTCTTCGACCAATTGCTTGGAAAAGGAATAGGCGTCAGTGGTGTACAGCGGATGGGCTTCATCCAGCGGGAAGTAATCGTATTGGCGATCATCGCAGCCCCAATAACCGCCAAAGGCGTTGATCGAGCTCGCTTGGGCGATGCGCTTTATGCCAGCGCGCTCAGCCGCCTCGAATACGTTGTAGGTCCCGGTGACATTGACGCTAAACAAGGTCGGGTCAGGATGGGTCATCGTTGAGGGGATGGCGGCAAGATGCGCGATGGCGTCGCAGCCTTCGACCTGTCGCGACAAGGCGGCGAAGTCACGTATATCGCATTGGGCGTAGCTTATGCCTTCGATCTGAGGATCGGGCGCCGTGTCGATGACGTGGACATCCCAGCCGTTATGAGCGAATCGCTCGCGGATCGGTTGCCCAACATGCCCAGCGCCGCCAGTGATGAATACGCGCATGATCGGCTAGACGACCATTTTGAAGGCGATCGGCGCGGACATAGCGACCGACGACCGATAAGCGAGCAGGCCTGATTCGGCGTCGATGGAGAAGATGGCGGCGCTATCGGTGTGGCGGTTGCCAATGACCAGCAGCTCCCCACGCGGATCAATCATGAAGGCGCGGGGCCAGGCGCCTCTCGTCGCTTCATGCCCGATCAGCCGCGGCAAGCCAGCGGAGTCCAGCGCGTAAATCACAATGGAATCGTGCCCGCGATTGCTGCCGTAGAGGAATTTGCCGTTGGGATGCACATGTACGTCAGCGCAGGTATTCGGTCTGTCCGCGGGCTGGACATAGCCGGCGGGCAGAGTAGAAACGACAGAGAGGCGCGTCCAGTTATCGTCGTCATCCCAGGCGAAAGTCGCCAAGGTCGAATCCAGCTCGTTGATGACAACCATGCGCGGCAAGCTCGGATGGAAGGCGACATGGCGCGGACCGGCGCCAGGCGGCAGGTCCAGCGTTTGCGACAAGCTTAGCGCGCCCGCATCGGCATCCAGCGCGTATAGGTAAACCTTGTCCGTGCCCAGGTCGGGCACAACCGCGAAGCGATTATCTGGCGTGGTGACGATCATGTGGGGATGAGACACTTCTTGCCGCTCGCGATTGGGTCCGCTCCCCGCGTGCTCGATATGCTCAGTGTGTTCGCCGATCACGCCGTCGTCATCGATTGGATAGACGCGGATATTGCCACGCCCTTCGCCGACCACGTAATTGACCATCAACACCTGGCGCCCGCCCCTTTCCACGCAAACGTAGGCGGGCGAGGAGCCGGCGGCCGCTTGACGGCTGATGAGGGATAGCAGGCCATTGGCGTCAACCGCGAATGAGACGACTTGCACGCCCGCATCCATAGTCGTGGCGACCAGACAGCGTCCCTTGGGATGGAGATTCAAGTAGTGGCATTCGCTGATTTCCGTAACGCGCTGAACGATGTTTAGCGTCGCATTCTGATAATCGAGTTCGGCGACGGTGATGCCGTAATCGGCGTCGCCAGCGTTGGCGATATAGACGAGATTCTCGGACATGAGGCATCCTTTTCTTTCGCGGCCAGTTGCGCAGAGTGTAGCGCAATTGAATTAGCTCGGCGATAGAAAAGGGGGCGCAGGGTGTGGTGAATGTGTTGATATATCCCTCGTTTCCCCCACCCTAAATCTTGTT
>JAPPFH010000041.1 GCA_028875185.1 Chloroflexota bacterium
CCGGAAAACTTTCATACTGAGCCGCACCACCTCACTACAGAACCTAACAACTAGGAATAGCGCGATAATCGACTGCGGCTTGCTGTTGGAAGGCGAAACTGGGGATTGGGATCGACAATCGAATTCAGCAAGCGCCGCCCGTCTGGCGCCACTAATGTTCTTTCACCGTCTGATGCTCGACCATCACCCTCAGCGCGGCGGCACGATCGTAGGGAATGGTCCGCTCGCGCTCATCGGGCGCCGAGCGCGCGATGAGCGCCACGGCAGGCTCGGTATCGCTCAGATTGTAAACTTCATGCGGCACGCCCGGCTGGATAAAGAGAAAATCGCCCGCCTGGTTCTCCATGATCAACTGGCATCCTTCGCCGTACTCATGCCGCACGCGTCCCTTGAGCACATAGATCATCGTCTCAAAATCGATGTGGAGATGGGCGGGAATAACGGCGCCTGGCGGGATCACCGCCAGTTTCATCGAGAGTCCCTTTGCGTCGACATTGCTGTTGGACAGCGCGGCGCCGCCACGCAACATGCTGATGCCGCCCTTGCCGACTACCTGAGACTTCGAATCGTCATTCATCGCCATCACCTTTGTTAACAGCGCTGGTTTAGCAAGCGGGTCCCTTAGCAACGCCTCGCTTTCGAAAGCCATCCATTTCCACTATATCACGCTCCAGCGACCAATATCAACAAGGCGCCGGTACAATATGTTCAAATTGGGCATTGAGAGACGGGCGACGTCTACGCGCCTGGCGGGCTGTGTCTACGCGCCCGACGGGCTGTGTCTACGCGACCCTCGGTGGTGAAGCTTTAGAAATCTGTTGCATGTTGTGGAGACAGCAATGCCAACCAGCAGCGGACAAGCCATACGATTTTGGCGCTAGGAGTTGCTTGTGAATGGCGCATCGAAGCATCCATGACCAATCGGATTAATCCTGTCCTTCGTCAACAGCAAGCCAGGGAAAGGGCGTTTTCATAGCGAGGCTGTTTCTTTGCAAAACTTGCTTGCGCTTACTTCTGTGGCTGTGGCGAAACCATTCACAGCTTCAGGATATTCCTGTTCGCTGCGGCTTGCGGGCTGCCGAGCCTGGTTATTCTTTCACATAGGGCTGGCCCACCGCTTTCGGCGGACTTGCGCGGCCGATGAAGCCGGCCAGCACCACCAGCGTCACCGCGTAGGGCACCATCTGCAAGAACTGCACCGGAAAGCCGACGCCGACCATCTGCAGGCGGATGCCGAGCGAATCGGAGAAGCCAAAGAGCAGTGCCGCGCCGAATGCGCCGATGGGCGTCCACTTGCCGAAGATCATCGCCGCCAGCGCGATGAAGCCGGCGCCGCGCGTCATGCCATCGTTGAAGCTGCCGGTGGCCTCCAGCGAGAACCAGACGCCGGCCAATCCGGCTATCATGCCGCTGATGAAGACGTTGATCCAGCGCGTTCGATTGACGTTGATGCCAAGCGTATCGGCGGCGTGCGGGTGCTCGCCCACCGCGCGCGTCCGCAAGCCCCAGCGCGTGTAGAACATGACGATATGGGTGAAAGCCAGCATGACGAACATCATGAAGAAGATCGGCTGATTGGTGAAAATCGCCTCGCCGACCACCGGCAGATCGCTCAAAATCGGGATGGCGACATTGCCCAGTTTGGCCGCGCCCGCCTCAGTCGAGAGCAGGTATTCGCGGCGAACGAAACTGGTGACGCCGACCGCGAGGATGTTGATGACGGTGCCGCTCACGATTTGATCGGTGCGGAAGGTGATCGAGAGCCAGCCATGCAGCAGCGCGATTAATCCACCTGCGAGTACCCCGATGATGACGGCGAGCAATTGCGCCGTCTCCAAGGGCAGCGCTGTGCCGCGCAGGAAGAAAAGCGTCGTGAAGCCGAAACAGGCGGCGAAGAGCATCATGCCTTCAATGGCGATATTGACGACGCCGGCGCGCTCGCACCAGATGCCAGCGAAGGCGCCGATAGCCAGCGGCGTCGCCAAGCGCAGGCTTTCGGCGATGATCGTCGTGAGATTGGTGGCGTTGCCGGCCGCCGCCGCGACAATCACCGTCGGGATGAAGAGCGCGCCGCAAAGCGCCATTAGCGCCAGACTGATCCGCCGGGGGCGCGCCGCCTCAAAGTCAATGAGATTGAGCGCGCCGCCGACCATGAAAAGCAGGCCTATGACCAGCAAGTATGCCGATGTCGGCACCGGGATATCGGCGACCGCGGGCGTTTCGCCGCTCAAGCGCGATTCGAAGGTCAATGTGGTAAGGAGTTCGCTATCCAACCGGCCCGACTCAATAAAGATAAATGCGCCCAGGAGCAGCAAAACAAGCGCGATGATACGTTTCCGCGTCAATTTGAAGCCAAATCGACGGCTTGATTTCGTCTTGGCCGCGGCCGTCATATCTAACTTCCCCACCCGGTCGAGAAGACCAGCTCGCCCTCTTCGTCAGCGCTGGGTTTGGGCACGCGCCACAAGAAGCGAATGATCTGATCGGCCGCCACAAACATGATGATCAGCGCCTGCACGATTTTCACCAGATCGATGGAAATATCGGCGCGAATCTGCATTAGCGCCGCGCCGCTCAGCAGCCCGCCCCAGAGCAACCCCGCCCAAACCATGCCTTTGGGACTGTTGCGCGCCAGCAGCGCCACTGCGATCGCGTCGAAGCCGACGCCAGCGAAGAAGCGCGGCAGCATCTCATGCTCGACGCCGCTAATTTCGATGGCGCCGGCCAAACCAGCCAACATCCCGCTTAGCGCCATCGCCAGCACGATGTTGCGCGGCACGCTCATGCCGGCGTACTTCGCCGCGTGTTGGTTGGCGCCCACCGTCCGGAGTTCAAAACCGAGCGTGGTACGCGTTAGGAACCAGTCCGTCAGCCACACCGCCGCGATCATCAGCCAGAATCCGAAATGCAACTTAGATTGGTCGCCGACGGCGATCAGCGCCAAGACTAGCTGCAGCCCGCTCATAACCGCCGCCCAGACGAAGCCGCTGCGCCGCGCCGCGCGCGGATTTTCGCGCCGCGCCGGCAGGTAATTCAGCAGGAAAGCGACGACCGCAACCGCCGCCATCAGCAGGAGCAGCGCAATCGGCGAGCGGATCGTATCCATCGTCGGCAGCATCGCCGCCCCCAGGATCACCGGCGTCTTGGGAACACTCGCGTTTACATCGCCCAGGATGACCGGATCGACTGATTTGATCAGCCAATCGACGATCAAAATGGCGATGAAATTCAACATGATTGTCGTGATGACTTCATGGGCGCCGGTATATGCTTTGAGCGCGCCGGGCAAAGCGCCCCAAAGGAAGCCGCCCAGGATGCCAAAGAATAGCACGGCCGGCAGCAAAATCAGCGGCGACGACTCAGGCGGCGCGAAGGCGCCCAAGGCGGCGACCGCGATCGCGCCGGCGTAGAGCTGCCCCTCGGCGCCGATATTGAACAAGCCCGCCTTAAACCCCAGCCCGACCGCCAAGCCAGCGATGATGAAGGGGATGGCGCGCACGATCGTCTTCTCCAGGTTCGAGGGGATAAAGAGCAGCGCTGAATCGCCCAGCCGAAGGAAAAGCACCTCCAGATCTTGATCGTTCTTGAGGATGCCGAAGGTTACGCCGCCAAGCTCATCAGCGTTCAGCACGCGATTGCCCGGTCTTCGGATGACGAGATGCTGCCGCAGCGCATCGTCCAACTGCTCAGCGAGCGCCGCACTCACCGACGCGCCGGTGAGATATTCCGATTCGTACATTCTTCCAACGATACGGAATTGCGCGCCCAGCGCTGTCGGATCGGTGATGCCGAGCGCATCCAGCGAGGCAAGCGTTTCAATCGCTTCGCGCGCGTCCTCATAATCGGAGGCCACAATCGCTTGAATGGTTTCGGCTTCGGGGCTGTCAGCATCAATGTTCAGCGCATCCAGAGTCATCAACGCGCCGTGACTGCGCAGCAGCGCCACCTGCCCGTATTCATCGATCGTCTTCAATCCAGCCAGGGCGCGTTCCCCCACCCTAAATCTTGTTCCCCCTCGGTCCCCCGCCTCACGGGGCATGTTTCCCAAAATGACGGAGGGGCTTTCATCTCCCAAAACGAAGGTGATAAACTCGGCATCGTCCTCCCCGTCCGTCTGTGTGGGGGAAGGGGCTAGGGGATGGGGGGCGTCGGCAGCGAGCTCGGTCAAGGCGCGCGCGTCAGAACGCTTGAGCTCGCCCAGATCATCCAGCAGCGGTTTCAGCGCGCGCAATTGCTGTTCACCAACTTCGAGGATCGTTTCTATGCGTTCGGCGATGGCGGTCGCCGCCTCTTCGCTAATCTCGTAGCGCTCGAAGAAGGCGCCATATTCGCGCGTCTCCGCCATGCCCACTTCGAGAATCCGCTCAAAGGGGCGCGCCTGGCGCGATAAACTGCGCCGCGTTGTGATCTCATGGCTGGCGGCGTAGGCGCGCATTTCGGAGAAATCATCGACCGCGGCCACGCTGTTGACCGTCAATCCCGTGATGGATTCAACCAGCGCGACATAGGCCGTCGACGAAACCCGCAAGCCTTCGGCGATATCCGGCTGAAGGGCATTGTCGCTGACCGTGATTGTGATCAGCGGGACGCCAGCCAGAAAGGCGGTGATCACAGCCAACAGCGGCACCAAGCTCGGGGAGAGGCCTGCCCATAAGCCGATGATGCCGCCGCGCCGTCCGCTTTCCCTTGCCGCGCTCATGACGCGCCAACCATCTGAGTCTCATCACGGACGCCAGCCATGCGCAAGCCAACCGTATCGCGGTCGGCGTCGTCAATATCGAAAATGTCGATGATCTCGCCTTCAAACATGACCGCCACGCGGTCAGCCAGACTCAGCACTTCGTCCAATTCTGAAGACACCAGCAATATGCCGGCGCCAGCATCGCGCATTCGCAGGATCTGTCGGTGGATAAATTCAATTGAGCCAACATCGAGCCCCCGCGTCGGCTGCGAGGCGATCAGCAAGTCGACATCGCGCGAAAACTCGCGCGCGACGATCACCTTTTGCTGGTTGCCGCCCGATAAACCGCCGGCGATATTATTGATGATCGGCGGCCGAACATCATATTGCTCGACCAGTTGGCGCGCGTTATCCGCGATGGCGCGGTCATCCACAACGATAGCGCGGGAAAAAGCCTCTCTATAGTAGGAACAAAGAACCAGGTTGTGCATCACGGTGAAGCTCGCCACCAAGCCATCGCGCTGCCGATCTTCCGGCACATGCCCGACGCCCATTTCGGTTACGCTTCGTGGCGAGGCGCCGGTGACCTCGCTGCCTTTGATGAAGAAGCGTCCCCCGTCAATAGCGCGCATCCCGGTCAGCGCTTCGACCAGTTCCGTCTGGCCATTGCCCTGCACGCCGGCGATGCCCAGGATTTCGCCGCGCTGCAAACCCAAACTCACGCCCTCCACCGCGGGCAAACCGCGATCGTCGCGCACACTTAAGTTGACCACATTGAGGATTTCGTCGCCCGGCTTTGCCGCCGATTTGTCAATTTCGAGGATGACATCGCGCCCGACCATCAGCGACGCCAGGGACTGCTCGGTCGATTCTCTGGGATCAGCCTGCCCCGCCACCGCCCCGCGCCGCAGCACCACCACATCATCGCAGATCTCCAGCACTTCTTTCAGTTTGTGGCTGATGAAGATGATGCTGACGCCTTTGTCCAGCAGCGCGCGCATGATCTTAAAAAGACCGCGCGTCTCTTGCGGCGTGAGCACCGCCGTCGGCTCATCAAGGATGAGAATATCGGCATGGCGATACAGCGCCTTGATGATTTCCACGCGCTGCTGCACGCCGACCGGCAAATCCGAAATCAGAGCATCGGGATCGACGTCAAGGCCGTATTCGCCCGATAGCGCTTGAATCTCGCGCCGCGCTTTGTCACGCCGCAAGAACGGACCGCTGACGGCCTCGTTGCCCAGCATGACATTCTCTGTCACCGTCAAGACGTCCACCAGTTGAAAATGCTGATGCACCATGCCAATGCCGAGCCCGATGGCGTCTTTCGGTCCGGCGATCTCGACGGGCGCGCCATTCACCAGGATTTCGCCTTCGTCCGGCTTGTACAAGCCGTAGATCATATTCATCAGCGTGCTCTTGCCCGCGCCATTTTCACCGAGCAAGCCGAGGACCTGCCCCTTCCGCAGAGTCAGGTTGATATTGTCGTTCGCCAATACGCCGGGGAAGCGTTTGGTGATGCCGCGAACTTCGAGCGCGGGTGGCGCGCCGCTCATGCTTGCGCCTTTCGGTTTAGCCAGATTTTTTTACTTGTCTGCGATTATAACGCATGCGCGCAAGTGAGACGCGCCGCGCCAACTGGCGAGGCTATCGCAGCGCATGCGCCATCAAATGATCCGCCATCGCCGTCCCCAAGCGCGCCCGCTCCGCCTGCAGCGTCGGGTCGCCAATCCGATTCACAAATTCATTGGGATCGGATTCGAGGTCGATCAACTCGGTATGCCGCCGCTCGCCCTGCGCCACGCGCGTCAGCTTGAAGCGCCCGTCGCTCGCAGCCAGGAAGCCCTCGCCTTCCGCGAAGACGAAGTCGGCGCCGCCTGTGGCAATTCGCTCGCCCAAGGGAATGCCATCGCGGGAGCCAGGCTTCAAACCGGCGGCCGCCAGGCAAGTCGGCAATATATCGACCAACATGCAAAGCGCGTCCGTTGTCGCCCCAACGTGGCTGTCCGGATGCTTGACGATTAGCGGCACATTCCAGACATCTTCGTACGCGCAATTGTTCTTGCCCCATAACCCATGATTCCCCAACATTTCGCCGTGATCGGCGGTGAAGATGATCAGCGTGTCATCGCCAAAACGCGCATCGAGCGCCGCCAGAATCCGCCCAATTTGGTCATCGATCTGGGCGGCGTTGGCGAAGTAATTCCGCCGCAGCGCATGCCAATAAGCTTCGCTGAAATGCTTGGTCGCCCCGCCGGGCGCCGGCCCCAAGCCATCAATGGCGCCGGTCGGTCGGCCGTGGAAAGTCGCGCTGTGGATGCGGGAAGCGTCATCGAATTCTTCCGCGCCGATGACACGCGCATCCAGCGACAAATCGGCGCGCTCGTAGTATTCCGTCGGCGCGTCAAAGGGATAATGCGGTCCGCTGAACGAAACCCAGAGAAATAGCGGCTGCTCAGTCGCGTAGGAATCGAGGCGCTCGCAGGCTTTGCGCCCGACCCAGCTATCGGGATGCCATTCTGCCGGACCCGGAAAGGGAAACACCTTTGCGTTCGCTTTGTTCCAGGTGGCGTCTCGGTAGGCGCTCAGATATCCAGCCGCGTCAAGCTCGGCGGCGTAATCATCCATAAACCAGACGGAGACCTGCTTGTCGTCTTGCAGCGCCAGCGAGTCCATGCCCAGGCTGAGGTAATAATCGCGGAACTCGTCGTAGGGCAAGGTCTGGTCCGGGCGCGTATCACCATAAAGCACCGGCGCGTAATGGCATTTGCCGATATGCGCAGTGTGATAGCCTGCGCCGCGCAGCAAGGTATAAATGTTTGGAATCGCTGGATCGAGGCGAACATCGCGGAAGTTGCTGTAGGCGCCGTTGCGGTGCGGGTATAAGCCGGTAGCCAGCGAGCAGCGGCTGGGCAAACACCAGGGACTGTTGCAGTAAGCGCGCTCAAAACGTGTGCCGCGCGCCGCCAGCGCATCCAGATGGGGCGTGTTGATGACGCGATTGCCATAACAACTCAAGGCATCGGCGCGCAGTTCGTCGCATGTGATCAGCACGATATTGGGCTTTTCGCCACTCACGCCGCTCATCCCTTTGATCCGGTGAAAACAACGCCTTGAATGAAATAACGCTGCATGAAAAAGAACAAAATGACAATCGGCACGACGACGAAAACGGACGCCGCCATTAGCAGGTGCGTCTGCGAATAAAATTGCTCGTTGAAGAGCCGCAGCCCCAGCGCCAGCGTGTACTTCGCCCGATCGGTCAAGTAGATCATCGGCAGCAGGAAAGAATTCCAATTGTTCTGAATGATATAAATGGCGACCACGGCGAAGACCGGTTTGGCGTTGGGCGCGATGATGCGCCAGAAGAGGCCGATGAAGCTGCAGCCGTCAATCCGCCCGGCATCGATGATGTCTTGACCCATCGTCATGAAGAACTGCCGGAATAGGAAGACGAAGAAGGCGTTCTCGGCGAAGAAACCCGGGACCAAAAGCGGCGCGAAAGAGCCGACCCAGCCCAGCTTGGAGAACAAAATATAACGCGGAATCAGCGTGACCTCGGTCGGGATCATCAGCGTCAGCAAGACGATAAAGAAGAGCGTATTCCGCCCCCTCCAGCGCAGCTTGGCGAAGGCGAAACCAGCCAGCGAGCAACTCAGCGTTAGCCCGATGATCCGCCCGACCGCCAGAAAAATCGTATTTAGAAAGAAGACGTCAAAGGGCATCGCCGTCAGCGCCTCGGGATAATTCTCCCAAGCGACCGGATCAGGAATGAATTCGGGAGGGAAGGTATAGACATCGCCCGCGGTCTTCAGCGAAGTCGACAGCACATAAATGAAGGGCATCAAGAACATGATCGAGCCGGCGATCAAAATGATATGCGCCAGCAGCTTCGCCCAGTCGAACGGGCGCTTCTGCCCCGGCGAAATTCTGAATGATGCTTGCGCTTCTAATGGCGTCATTGGCGTCTCATTCGTTCTTGATTTCGCCCTCGTAGAAAACCCAGGCAGCGGAAAAGCGGAAGATCAGCAACGTCAATACGGCGATATACATGAACAGCACCCAGGACAGCGCCGAGGCATAACCCATGCGGAAGAATTCAAAGGCGTTGCGGAAAAGATGCAGCAGATAAAACAGGGTCGAATTCTGCGGTCCGCCCTGGGTCATGATGAAGGGCTGGGCGAAAACCTGGAAGGCGGCGATTAAGCCGACCACCAATTGAAACAGGATCACGGGCGAAATCATCGGCAAGGTGACGTAGACGAATGACGCCCAAGCGCCGGCGCCATCGACCTTTGCCGCCTCGTAGAGATCAGTGGGGATGCCCTGCAAACCAGCCAGATAAATCAACATGCCCGAGCCGACGCCCCAGAGGCTCATTAATATCAGCGCCGGCAGCGCCCATTCCGGCTCAGAAAGCCAGCCCGGTCCGTAAACGCCGAAGACGGACAGGAACCAGTTGATCAAGCCCCAATCGCGCGAGAGGATCCAGCGCCACATCACCGCCACCGACACGATGGGCAAGACCGCCGGCAGATAGAACAAGGTGCGATAGACCCCGATTAGCCGGATTTTGGTATTGAGCAGGATGGCGATGAAGAGCCCGACCACGATCTGCAGCGGCACCGCCACCAGCGCGTAGATCGTCGTCACCTTTAGCGACTGAAAGAAGAGCGGATCGCTCAGCATCAACTCGTAATTGCCCAAGCCGGTCCACACCGGCGGATTGACGATATCCCACTCGGTGAAGGAAATGGCAAATGAAGCCAGGATCGGTCCGCCGGTGAAGAAGATGAAACCGAGAATCCAGGGCGCCACAAATATCCAGGCGTTGAGCGACTCCCAGAAGCTCAGGCGCTTGGGTTTGAAGAGGTTGTGGATCAGCATTTAGAAAACAGGGACAAGTTCATAAGTCAGCGGGCGACCCACCGCCGCGCGTAGACACAGCGGATCGGTCGCCAGTGCATTTCTCCAACCTAAAGAACCCTGTAGGGGTCAGCCATTGGCTGACCCGTTGCGAAATGAACCGTGAATCCCAACCCAAACATGTCCGCACCTCAGCCCCATCTGAGAGAGGGGGCTGGGGGATGGGGTGCAAATGGCGCAGTGGCGCGCCGTCGCGGCTACTCGGCGCCCAGAATCGCATCAACCTGAGCGGCGATCTCGGTCCCGACAGCGTCTGCCGATTTGTCGCCACTGTACAGCGCGTCAAGCTCGCTGTTGATGACGGTGCTGATTTCGGGCCACCGCGGGTGCTGGGGCCAGGTCCGCGCCCAGCCGTTTTCCATGATGTCATTGAAGACCGTGTTAAGCCCAGTCCCGATGGCATTGCCGCAAGTGAAGTTCACGTACCAGTCTTCTTGCACGACCGAGCGGCGCGACGGATAAGCGTAACCAGAGCTGATCTTCAATGTCTGACCACGGCTGCTGTTGATGAACTTGAGCAACTCCCAGGCGGCGTCCCTGTCGGCTGTATCCGACGACATGACCGTCGGCCCAACGTTGGTGCGCCCCACGCGGACGGCGCCCGCCGGCGGCAGCGCGGCGTCAAAGCGGAATGGCGTGTTGCAGACCGCGCCCAGGAAGCCACGCGCAATCGTGAAGCTGGCCATGCGTCCGGAAGTGAATAGCGCGCCTTCGCTCTGGTCCGCCAAGTCCGACGCGGATGGCGCGCACTCGTGTTCAATAACCAGGCTCTGCGCGAAACGCAAGCCTTCGATCGCTTCCGGCTCGCCCATCAGACAGGCGCTGCCGTCTTCGTTCAGCACATCGCCGCCCGCCTGCCAGATCCAATCGATCCAGGCGCCACGCCCACCACCGATGACGCGCGCGCGTCCGCGACCATCGCGGTCAGTCAACGCGATGGCTTGTTCCAGATACTCGTCCCAGGTCAAGCCATGTGGATGATCAATGCCGGCTTCGTCATAGATATCGGCATTGAACCAGGTGGCGTAAGGCGCGCCATCACGCGGCAACCCCCAGAGCTGATCTTGCCAGCGGAGCGCGGCGATATGACCCGGATAATTGTCTTCCAGGTCAACATCCGGGTTCGCGTCTACATAGCTGTCAATCGGCACCAAGACGCCGCGAGCGGCAAAACCGACCGTGAAGCCGTCCATGACAAAGAAGACATCGGGTCCTGTGCCGGCAGCCAACTGGGCTTGCAGCAGCTGCAAATACTGTGGTCCATAACCGCCGCCAACAGCGAGATAATTGGCTTGAATCGTGTCGTTTTCTTCGTTAAACGCCTCCCAAACCGGTTCCCAAGCGGCATCTTCCACGGCGCCGCCGGGCGTGGCGTAGGTCACTTCGACCATATCCTGCGCCGCCGCCAGCGGCAGGGTAGTGAGCAAGCCGCCCGTGCCAAGCACCGTGCCCGATGCGGCCATGCCCTTCAAGAAATCTCTACGACTTAGCTTTGCCATGAGACTGTTCCTTTCAACTGTAAGTTGGATTGTCACGCGATTCCAATACTTGGCATCGGACGAATCGCTACAAATCAAGTGTAACCGACATCAAAGCGCCTAGCCAAAGGGTTTTACAATTAGCCGAGAATCTGAACATTCGTTCAGTTTTTGCATATCCAATTTAAAGCAGATAAACTATCATACAATTAGTAGACAAACTATCATACCGATAGTAGACCAAAGCGTGAAACGATGAACAGAAACCTGTTCTATGCTGGTGATAATCAAAAAGGTCTGGCTTTGCTAAAGAGGCGGGGTATGCTCGCAGACCTAGTGTATATTGACCCTCCTTTTGCAACCGGCAATGACTTCCTCATCAGCGAAAATCGCGCGAACTCAATAAGTGGAAACGGTTCCGTAGCATATTCTGACCGGACTACAGGAAAAGAGTATCTGAACGTTCTTGCCCGTCAGCTTCGCGCCATTAGAAAAGTGATGTCCCCGACAGGTTCAATTTATGTACATATCGGCTTGGCGGTGGAGCATCACGTGCGCCTCATCATGGACAGAGTGTTTGGCGCGGCGAATTTTCGAAACAGCATAACGCGCATAAAATGCAATCCGAAGAACTTTGACCGTTATTCGTTTGGAAACGTCAAAGACAGCATTCTCTTTTATTCCGTGTCTCCAAAGAAGCTTATCTGGCATCCGCAGAGAGAACCCCTGAGCGCGGAAGATATCGAGCGGCTATATCCATTTGAAGATGACTTTGGAAGACGATACACAACGACGCCTCTTCATGCGCCGGGTGTAACTCAGAATGGCAAGACGGGTAGTTCGTGGCGAGGGATCAAGCCACCCGAAGGCCGGCACTGGCGCTACCAACCCGAAAGACTAGAAGAATTAGAAGAACATGGTCTGATTGCGTGGAGTTCTACCGGAAATCCACGGTTGATTAAGTACGCCGATGAAGCAAGAGGTAAACTCCCGCAGGACGTCTGGGAATACAAGGACCCGCAACATCCTATCTACCCTACTCAGAAGAATGCCGACATGCTCAAACGCATAATACTGACTTCATCCAATCCCGGTGGCATCGTGCTGGACTGCTTTGCCGGCAGTGGAGAGACTTTGATTCAAGCGCACAATTTAAGCAGATACTTTGTAGGTATGGATATTTCAAAACCTGCGCAAAGCATAATCAGTTCACGCCTTCAAAACGTTCCCATGGAATGGATAGTACATAATGAAGAGGTTAGACTTCGAGTCTTTAGAGCATCAAGTCAATCGCCAGAATCTGATGAACATGCAGCAAGAAGTAAGCAATCGGTCAGCAAGACTTCGGAAGCGAATCTTACACTTCTCTGAGCAATTTGGAATTCCAGAGCAAATGTACTGGAATGCTCTTGATATGGATCCAACAGGCCCACTGGCATCAACTTTAGCCAGAGAAGGCAGACGGCAGAATATCCACGAGAAACATGCGGGTGAGTTCATCATGCGTATGAATCACGTGTCAGCATTTGAGAAATTGCCGTCGAAGGGACCAAACGCTCTTTATTTGAATCGGGACGGTCAGCTTGTAACCAGACGGCAACTAGGCAGAGCGCCCAATCCTTCCAAGTCTCTGGACTTTCGATGGATGACTAACGGGATCAAGTGCTTTGCGGCCCAGAAGTACACAAAAGAAGGCGGGGGTAACCAAGACAGCCAGTTCAACGAGTTAGAATTGTTGCTGAGGAATTATTTGCAGCGCACCAACAATGGCATGGCGCTTTTCGCATTGGTAGATGGTGCTTATTACAATGAAGACCGTTTGAAACAACTTGATGCGCTGGTTCGCGAGCGTCGACCTCGCAGCTACGTTACTAGCGTCAATTCACTCCAAGGCATACTGCATGAGATCGCCGCAGGGCGTTAACGCGTCTGCGGCTCTGCCCCTCAATCCTCGAGCGTGCTCAAATCCCCCAATGGCTGACCCAATGCCTGCGCCTTCAGCACGCGCCGCATGATCTTGCCGCTGCGCGTCTTGGGCAGGTTGTCCACAAATTCGATCTGCGCCGGCGCCGCGATGGGACCAACCTCATGCCGCACGTGCGCCTTGAGCTCCGCCTCCAGCGCATCCGAGCCATCGACGCCTTCCACCAGGATGCAGTAGGCGAAGATCTTGTTGCCGCGCAATTCGTCCGGCACGCCAATAACGGCTGACTCGGCCACGGCGCTGTGGCTGACCAAGCCCGATTCCACCTCGGCCGTGCCCAAGCGATAACCGCTGACCTTGAGCACATCGTCATTGCGGCCGATCACCCAGAGGTAGCCGTCTTCATCGCGCCGCGCGGTATCGCCGGCCAGATACCAGCCCTGATCGCGGAATTTCTCCCAATATTGGCTGATGAAACGGTCGTCATCGCCGTATACGGTGCGGATCATGCTAGGCCAGGGTGTCGTAATGACCAGGTTGCCATCTTCGTTGGCGCCGACCGGCGCGCCATCGTCATCGACGATATCGACCTCGATGCCGGGGAAAGGACGGGTGGCGCTGCCCGGTTTCAAACCGACTGAGGGAAAGGGCGTAATCATGAAGCCGCCGGTCTCCGTCTGCCACCAGGTATCGATGATCGGGCAGCGTTCCGCGCCGATCACGCGGTGATACCAGCGCCAGGCTTCCGGGTTAATCGGCTCGCCCACCGAACCGAGCAAGCGCAGGCTGCTCAAATCATGACGCCGGGGCCAAGCCTCGCCAAAGCGCATCAAGCCGCGGATGGCGGTCGGCGCCGTGTAGAGAATCGTCACGCCGTAATCAGCGACAATCCGCCACCAGCGGTCGGGATTGGGATAAGTCGGCGCGCCTTCGTAGATGATGCTGGTCGCGCCCAGGATCAGCGGGGCGTAGACGATATAGCTGTGCCCGGTGATCCAGCCGGGATCGGCCGCGCACCACCAGCGGTCTTCCTCCTTAATATCAAAAGCCCATTCGAGGGTGGTCGAAGTGTAGACTTGATAACCGCCGTGCGTGTGCAGAACGCCCTTGGGCTTGCCCGTGGTGCCGCTGGTATAAAGGATGAAGAGCGGGTCTTCGGCATCCATCACCTCAGTCTCGGCTTCGGGCTTGGCGATCGGCAGCGCCATCAGATCGTGATACCAATAATCGCGGCCCCGCTCCATGTTGATCTCGTGACCCGTGCGCTTGACGACGATGACCGTCTCGGCAACGGGCGAGCGCATGACCGCTTCATCGACCGTGTCTTTGAGCGGGACGATCTTGCCGCGCAGCCAGGCGCCGTCGCAGGTGATTACCACCTTGCTTTGGGCGTCTTCAATGCGGCTCGCCAGCGCCTGCTCGGAGAAGCCGCCATAGACGACGCTGTGCGGCGCGCCGATCTTGGCGCAAGCCAGCATGGCGATGGCGATCTCCGGCACGCGCCCCATATAAATCGTGACGCGGTCGCCCTTCTCTACGCCCATCCCGCGCAGGACATTGGCGAACTTGTTGGTCTCCTGCCACAGCCGCCAGTAGGACAGCGTGATCTTCTCGCCGTCCTCGCCCTCCCAGATGATCGCCAGCTTGTTGCGCCGCCAGGTCTTCACGTGTCGGTCGAGCGCGTTCAGCGCCATATTGGTTTTGCCGCCGACGAACCACTTGTAGAATGGCTTGTTGCCGTCATCAAGGACCTGGTCCCATTTCTTGTACCATTCGAGTTCGTCAGCGCGCTTCGCCCAGAATGCCTGCGGATCCTGCCGCGCCAAATCGTAGACGGCATCATAATCCGGCACATTCGCCTGCTTGATCATGTCCGCGGTCGGGCGATACCATTCGCTGGTCGGGGGCGTAAAACCTTGTTCAGCCATTCGGAACTCCTCTTCTGTTTTCACCGCGCCCACACCTGCTGCGCGCGGCGCTGCTCGCATCGCGCCCCATTATAAACGATAGCCGCCATAAGTCTAAGCCCAGCCGCCGCGCGCCCGCGGCTGCCTGCGCCTCGCCCCTTGCCGTAGTGCAGTGTCTACGCGCACCCCACAAAGAGGGAAGGGGAGTTTTTCAAGGAATTACGGGCTTTTGAAGTCCCT
>JAPPFH010000067.1 GCA_028875185.1 Chloroflexota bacterium
CCTTCTTTCAATTCACGTTGAAATGCCTACGACCAATACCAATCAAGCCTTACACAAGCATCTTTTCAAGTCAGTGTCGTAATGCCTGCGCCCGTTGGCCGATGGCGGTCACACGCAGTTTGCCCGCTGGCAGGTTTACTTAATGACCATCTCAATTCGTCGACCTCGACTCACAAAGGAGCAGCGGCGCGCGCTGATCATCGGCTTGCTTTTCATTTCGCCGGCGATCATCGGCTTCTTCGTCTTCAACATTGGACCCATCGTTCAGTCGCTGCAATACAGTTTCACCCGATACAACATCCTGCAGCCACCGCGCTGGGTCGGCTTGAACAATTACAAATTCCTGATCGAGAGCGACCGCGTCTTCCGCATCGGCATCAGCAACACACTCTACATGGTGCTCATTGGCTTGCCGATACACCTGGTCTTCAACATGTTGATGGCGCTGCTCCTCAATACGAAGATCAGAGGATTGTCAATTTATCGCAGCATCTTCTATATCCCGTCGATCACGCCAGTTGTCGCTTCGACCATCGTCTGGCTCTGGATCTTCAACGGGCAGTTCGGCATTTTGAACGAGTTTCTGAAGTTCGTAGGTCTGCCGCCGATAGGCTGGCTGACTGACCCCAGGTGGGTCAAACCTTCGCTGATCTTTATGGGCGCCTGGTTCGGCGGCAACACCATCCTGATTTATCTGGCCAGCCTGCAGGATGTGCCTTACGACCTGCTGGAATCAGCCGAGCTGGATGGCGCCAACTCGCTGCAGAAGACCTTCAGAATCACGCTGCCGATGATCAGCCCGGTCATCTTTTACACGATCATCGTGAATGTCATCGGCTATTTCCAGTATTTCACCGAAGCCTGGGTGATGACCGCGACGCGCGACGGATCCGCCGGCGGCGTCGCCAATTCAGCGATGTTTTATTCCATGTATCTTTATCAGACGGCTTTCCAGCAATTCAAGATGGGTTACGCCAGCGCGCAAGCCTGGATTCTCTTCATGATTGTATTGATAGCCACCGTCGTCTTGTTCAAGACGGCCGGCTGGGTCTATTACCATGCGGAAGAGTGAGCGATGACGGCGAGCATCCACTGGCGGGAAAACCGCATCGTGCAGGATCGCATCAAGAAGTCGATCGCGTATGCCATCGTGATCATCATGGCCGTCACATATATTTTCCCGCTCTACTGGTTGATCGTGACGGCATTGAAGACCGATCTGGAGATCTTTCAGCAGCCGCCGCCGATTTTCCCGCCAAATCCACAGTGGCAGAATTTCGGCGAGTCCACCACTTACATCCCCTTCTGGCGCTATATGTGGAATACCATCGTCATCTCCGGCTTGACGGTGCTGGGAACGGTTCTGTCTTGCACCTTTATCGCTTATGGCTTCGCGCGGATTCGCTGGCCCGGCCGGAACATAATCTTCCTCATTTATCTATCAACCATCATGCTGCCATCGCAGGTGACGCTGATTCCGCTGTATCTGATATTTAGGGACCTGGGTTGGGTGGGCACATTCTTGCCCCTGGTCGTTCCGCATTTCTTCGGCAACGCGCTCTATGTATTCTTGCTGCGCCAATTCTTGCTCACCATCCCGCTGGAGTTGAGCGATGCCGCCAAGATTGACGGCGCCAGCGAGCTCGGCATCTTGTGGTATATCATGATCCCGCTGATGCGCCCGGCGCTGGCGGTGGTGGCGCTCTTCACCTTTGTGCAGACTTATCGCGATTTCCTCGGTCCGCTGATATATTTGCAGAACCAGCAGGATTGGACGATATCGCTGGGCTTGAAGCTGTTCCAAAATATGTACGGCGCGCAATGGCAGCTGATGATGGCGGCGTCGACGCTGGCGATGCTGCCGACGATTGCGCTCTTTTTCTTCACGCAGAAGACCTTCGTGCGCGGCATCGCGTTGACCGGTCTGAAAGGTTAACACATGTCAAGAATACGCGTTGCGGTGATCGGCGCGGGCGGCATCGCCGGGGCGCACTTGCGCGCTTACGCCGCGCAATCCGAACGCTGCCAGATCGTCGGCATCGCCGATGTTGAAGAAGGCGCGGCCCAAGCGAGAGCAGCGGAATACGGCGGCCGGGCATTCACCGACGGCGTGACACTGTTGGACCAGCTGCGGCCCGATGCCGTCAGCATTTGCACGCCGCCAAAATACCGCATTCCCTATGTTGAAGCGGCGGCAAAACACGGGATCGCCGTGCTCTGCGAAAAACCGCCTGCCCGTACGCTCGCCGAGACACAAGCCATCGTCGACGCGATGCGCGGCGGCATCCTGCAGTTCGCCTTTTGCCATCGTTTTCACGCGCCCTTAAATGCGGCGCAAGACCTGATTCGCAGCGGCAAGCTGGGCGACCTGGTTCAGATCGAGAATCGCTTCGCCTTTCGTTTCGCGCGGGCGGGCAAATCCTGGTTCACCGATGCTGAAATCGCCGGCGGCGGCATCTTGATTGATACGCTCGCGCACAGCATCGATATATTCCGCGCGCTCACCGGGCAGGAAGTTGAAACGGCGCAAGCCTTCCTCTCGTCCACTTTGCCGATCGCCGTTGAAGACAGCGCCTCGCTTCTACTTCGCAGCCGGGGCGGCGTCCTGGGCACGCTGAATTGCAGTTGGGTGACGCCCATTGCTGATTCCTTCGTGCGGATTCATGGCAGCGAGGGGGCTGCGGTGATCGACTACAATGCCGGCGCCGGATTGCGCTACCGGCTGGCGGACGATGCCGATTGGACCGAGATGCAAATCGACGCGCCCGATCGCTTCACGCGGCAGGCGGCGCGCTTCCTCGATTGCGTCGACGGCAAGAGCAGCCCACTTGTCAGCGGCGAAGACGGGCTGGCGGTGATGCGTGTAATTGAATCAGCTTATGAATCCGCGGGGGTGCGACGATGAAACTCAGCTTGAGCATGTATAGCTGTGTGCGGGCGGTGCAAGCTGGCCGGCTCGATTTGATGGGATTCGTCGACTACGCGGCCGCCCAAGGCGTCGCCGGCGTCGAATTGCTCGATATGTTCTGGCGCGATGCCAGGCGTGAGATTCCCGCCGTCAAAGCGCGAATTGCGGCCGCCGGCATGGACGTTGCGGTGTATTCCATCAGCAACAACTTCATCCAGCCGAATGCGAGCGCGCGCGCCCAGGAACTTTCTGATTTGAAACGCGGCGTCGATATCGCGCTGGAGCTGGGCACAGACATCATGCGCGTCTTCAGCGGCAACGCGCGGGAAGGCGTCTCGCAGGCGCAAGGCATGGACTGGATTCTGGAGGGACTCTCCGCCGGCGCCGCCTACGCCGAATCCCAAGGCGTCACCCTGGCGCTGGAGAATCACGGCAAGTTCGCCGGGCGCAGCGATCAAGTGCGCGACATCATCGACGCGGTCGCATCGCCTGCTCTGCGCGTCAACCTCGATACCGGCAACTTCTTGCCGGTGGGCCAGGATCCGACTGAGGCGGCGCGGCGCCTGGCTGATATGGTCGTTCTGGCGCATCTGAAGGATATGCGCCGGGCAACCGGTGATGAGACGAGCCACGTATTCGCCGATCCCGATGGGCAGTTGCTGACCGGCTGCGTGATTGGCGCTGGCTTGGTTGACCTCCCGGCGATTCGGGCGGTCATGGAAGACGCGGACTACGCTGGCTGGTGGTCGCTGGAATATGAGGGCGCGGAAGAACCGCTGTCGGTCGGCGTGCCACGGAGCTTGGCTGCTGCGCGGAAGATTCTGGGGTGAGTGTACTCGCTCGGCGCTAAACTTCCTGCTTCTTAGCATCGATGACCACTATCTTTTTGAGTACAATTTTCATTGCCTCTTACACAAATTCAAAAAAAGCTGGTAATATTAGAACAAACGTATTAGACTGGAGAATAAGCATTTTTGCAATAAGCATCCTGGGTACAGCTTTGTGAGATTTCGTTGAACTTGGCATGTTAACCTCCGAATAATGATAGACTTACGCTGTAGCTTGCATGCGCGACGACAACATACTCGGAGTTGACTATCATATGGACGGCACGTTAACCAGCCGCTTGATACCGAAGCGCAGGCGGCGTGAACCGTGCAGGGAACAGTAGGCAGACTGTTGAAGGATCATGACTTGATCGTCGTGTAGGGAATTATGGCAGACAGAACAATAGAATCAAATATAAATTGCGCTCTCAAAGTTAATGAGCGGGCTGCGTCTCACATTGAAGAACGTTCTAAAGCTCGATTTAATGACGTACCGATATCTAATGATTGGGCGTTTAGTGAGGCCAAGCGGACGGATACCACTTATATCACACACGGTTATCACCGATACCCGGCAAAATTTATTCCACAGTTGGCCAGGAGACTGATTGAAGAATACTCACAGGAGGGAAACACTGTACTTGATCCATTTTGTGGTTGCGGTACGACGCTGGTCGAGTCAGTAGTCTCTCGTCGTTTTTCCTATGGATTCGACATAAACCCAATATCCGTAATGATTTCAATGGCGAAGATTCGACCTCTTGACCCTGTATTATTGGATGAAACCTTTGAGCAGGTGCGCCTAAACTATTGCAGAGTTTCTCCCGACTTGCCAGAGAGCGAAAGGATAGATTACTGGTATAGAGAAAATGAAAAGGTGGAACTATCAAAGCTTTTTCAGGCGATACTGGACATTGATGATATAGATGTACGCCGATTTTTCGTTTGTGGTTTTTCTAACATCCTGAAGAATTGCTCAATTTGGAATCAGAAAAGCAACAAACCGACGCGGGATTTCAAAAAAAATGTTCCTGATGTCATGCGTACTTTTAATCGTCAAATACGGATGATGATAAAAGGCAACTCGGCATTTCGAGAATTGATTGATAAACAGACTTTCGTGGAGAGCGAGTTAAATGGTGATTGGCAGAAGGGCGGGATGGTAAGGACTATCTCCGCGAATGTAGACTGCAGAGATTCGAGGAGTCTGCCGTTAGTAAGTGAATCAGTGGACTTGGTTGTAACGTCACCACCCTATGTAACATCTTATGAATATGGCGATCTTCATCAATTGTCCATGCTTTGGCTTGAAGGATTAGAAGACCTTAGAGCGTTTCGTGAAACCTTTATCGGGTCCGCGCTAAGGCAGGTAGACTCTGGGATTGGAGACTTCAAGACGCTAACTCATAGCTCTATAGCCGCCGCGATCGGCAAGAACCTGATTAGTAAGAACGGCAAAATTGCTTCAAGTGTTGTTAGCTACTTTCAATCTATGTTCGAGATATGGTCGGAATTGTATCGTGTGTTGCGTGTTGGAAGCAAACTCTGTATTGTGATTGGAAACACTAGCTTAAAGGGCGTGGAAATACATAATGCAGAAGTATTTGTTGAGCAAGCGCAGAGTCTTAATTTAAGGCTTCTTGATGTAATTAAACGAGAGATCCCGTCCAAGAATCTACCATCAACTAGAGATAAGGCGACTGGACGATTCGCAAAAGCGACCGCTGCTGACGCATTAGCGTATCCGACCGAGTACATACTGGTGCTGGAAAAATGCCACTGAGAGCAACTGATTTTATTCAACTTTATGTCGAATTAGGTGAAAAGGGCTTCGACCATATTCCAAACCTCTTAGAGGTTGCCCGGGAGAAGCATGTAGACAATTTCCCGGAGGATAAGGACTTCGAGCAATCTTGGCGCTCCGTAAAAGGTCGCGGGCTTGAAAAACTCTTGCAATTCATGCTACGGCGGCAACTGCAAGATCTTGACCTTGAACTGCTTCAAGCACAAAAGGTTGGCGAATCGCTGAAAATCGACTTTGGTGAATATGGGGCGCACTTTCCCGATGTCGATTTAGTTGTATTTCAGCGGTGTAGAAACCGTGTACTGGCAATTCTTTCGATAAAGGCATCGCTACGAGAGAGGGCGACGCAAACTGCATACTGGAGGCTTAAATTGCGTGACTACAGCCCTACAAGAAATGTAAAAGTATTTCTGTTGACTCCGAACAGCGACGATATATTAAGAAACAACCGTCAACCAAATAAGCAACGTGCCATATTGGAAACCGATATAGACGCCATTTATATCGTCAACACGCCTGACAGATCTGTTTCTGACTACCTATACCCTGGGATTGACTCGAGAATTCGCTTGATTGATGATTTGGTAGATGACTTGCAGGAATTGTCGCAAACGCGGTAATTCACTGAGAATCCAGCCACATAATGACAACGATATAGACGCAGATAAGGAAATATGATTATATAGAAGAATCTGTCGCCTTAACTACAAGAAAACCTATTCTTTAGCACCCTACGCCTTTAGAATATTCTCACTTCAAACATCCTGCTGCTTCGCGATGATGACCAGATTCCGAATCGTCACATGCCGCGGCCGTGAGAGCATGTAGAGCGCCGCCTCGGCAACATCTTCCACCTTCAAGTAATGCTCGTCGCCCACCGTCACTTTTTCGATCTCATCGGCATCGGTCAAGTTCCATAATTCATTCGCGACCCGCGCCGGCGCCAGCGACATCACGCGGATGCCATCCCCCGCGACCTGCCGCCGTAGAGTATTGACAAAGGTCTCAATCGCGTGTTTGGTCGCGCCATAGGCCGGTCCGCCATGCAGCTTCTCGTGCCCAGCCACCGAGCTGGTGACGATGATGTCGCCGGCGCCCTGCGCTTTCATTACGGGTATGACCGCATGGGCGCAGCGCATCACCGCGTCCACGTTGATCATGAGCATGTCGGAAATGTCCGAGATGGCGTTGGCGGCGAAATCGCCATGGATGAAAATGCCGGCGTTGGCGAATAGCGCGTCAATCCGGCCGAAGCGCTCGCGTGTTTGCGCGATCATATTCTCGATATCCGCCGGTACGGTCATATCGGCGCGCGCGACCAGACTCTCGCCGGGGAGCTGTGCTGCCAGCGCTTCCAACTTATCGACCGAGCGGGCAGCGAGAACGAGCTTGCATCCCTGTTCCGCCAGCAAACGCGCGGCGCCCGCGCCAATGCCCGAGCTGGCGCCGGTGATGATGACGACTTTGCCCGCGAGGGAGTATGTCATATGCGATACCCTCAAATATTCACCTGATTCTGCGGCAAGATCACCAGGTCACGGATGGTGACACGACGTGGCTGCGAGAGCATATAAAACAGCGCGTCGGCGCAATCCTCCGAGGTCAAATGGGTGCGCTCGCCGGCCGAGACACGCTCGACATCAGCCGCCTCGTGGAAACCCCAAAGCGGATTCGCCACTTGCCCCGGCGCCAGCGACATCAGGCGAATGCCTGTGCCAACCAGTTGACGCCGCACCGTATGCACGAAGGTCTGCACCGCGTGTTTGCTAGCGCTGTATATCGGCTCCCATTGCACATCGATGAAGCCGGAGATTGAACTCGTCACGACGATATCGCCTGCGCCAGCCGCCTTCATCGACGGGATGACAGCGTGGGCGCAGCGCAGTACGGCGTCGATGTTGATTCTGAGCATTCGGGTCAACTCATCGATATCGCCATCGGCGAATTCGCCGGGCACATAGATGCCAGCGTTCGCGCACATCACATCAATGCGTCCGAAGCGCTCCAGCGTGCAAGCGACCATGTTGGCGATTTCGGCGGGCTCGGTCATATCGGCGGGCGCAACCAGTGACTCGGCATCCAGTTCCGCCGCCAGCGCTTCCAGCTTGTCAACCGAACGCGCCGCCAGCGTCAGCTTGCAGCCCTTTGCCGCCAACAAACGCGCGAATGCTTCGCCAATGCCGGAACTGGCGCCGGTGATGATGACGACTTTGCCGCTGAGTGATTCGGGCAATTGTTATCTCCTTCGGCGGGCGAGCGACCCGCTGTGTCTACTCGCGGCAATGGCTAGCCCCTAGACGCGGTTCATCTGCGGCAAGATCACCAGATCGCGAATGGTGACGTGCGGCGGCCGCGCCAGCATAAACAGAATCGCATCGGCGCAATCTTCTGAGGCCAGGTGCGAGCCAGCCTCTTCGACCGCGCGCTTTTGCTCCTCGGGCTCAACCAGCCACTGCATCGGATTAGCCACCGGTCCGGGCGCCAGCGACATCACGCGGATGCCCGCCTCCGCCACCTGCCGCCTCAGCGTGTGAACGAAAGTCTGCACCGCGTGTTTGCTGGCGCTATAGACGGGTTCACCAACGATGTCGTTATGGCCTGAAATCGAGCTGGTGACCACAATATCGCCGCCGCCTTGCGCGGTCATGATTGGAATCACGGCGTGGGCGCAGCGGAAAACCGCATCGACATTGAGCCTTAGCATCATCGAAAAAGCGTCGATATCGCCGTCGGCAAATTGCCCGGGGATGTAGACGCCGGCGTTGGCCAGCATGACATCAATGCGACCAAAGCGTTCCATCGCGCGCTCGATCATCGCTGCGATATCGGCGGGCTCGGTCATATCCGCACGGACGACGAGCGTATCAGCCGCGAGCTCGGACGCGAGGGATTCGAGCTTCTCGAGTGAGCGGGCGGCGAGCGTGAGTTTGCAGCCCTGTTCAGCCAGCAGTCGGGCGCTGGCTTCGCCGATACCGGAACTGGCGCCGGTGATGATGACGACTTTTCCAGAAAGTGAGTTTGTCATAGAGACCCTTCAATTCTACGACGGGCGACCCAATGGGTCGCCCCTACATTTGCCCTCGGCCCGTCAAGCTTCGCTTCCCCCCATTGCAATGGGGGGACCGAGGGGGTTAGGGACTTAGCGTGACTTTGACCGACTCCGTGCCGGCGGCGACCAGGTCCATGCCGGCGTGAAAGTCAGTCAAAGGCAGTTGGTGCGTCATAATACGATCCATCGGCAGCAAATTCTTGCTCAGCATATCAATGGCGATGGGATATGTATAAGGGCTAAGGTGGCTGCCGTGAATGTTCAGCTCCTTGGTATCGCCGATGATCGTCCAATCGGCGGTGACTGGCTCGCGCATGACGCTGAATTCGACGAAGGTGCCCAGCTTGCGAATCATGTTTAAGCCTTGCAGCACCGCGGCCGGGTAACCAGTCGCTTCGATATAAACATCGCAGCCATAGCCATCAGTCAACTTCATGACTTCGTCGATGACATCAATCTTGTTTGGATTCAGAGCCAGGTCGGCGCCGCAGAGCTCGGCGATTTCCAACCGCTCGTCGTTGAGGTCGATGGCGATCAGCAGTTGCGGATTCTTAAGGCGAGCGGCCGCGACCATGCCCAATCCCAGCGGTCCGCAGCCAGCGATCACCACCACGTCGTGCAGCGTGATTTCGCCGCGCTCAACCGCGTGGATCGAACAGCCCAGCGGCTCGATGAAAGCCGCGTGATGCGCCGGCAGCGAGTCGGGCACCTTGTAATTCAACGCGCCAACCGGGAAGAGCATATATTCCGCCATGGCGCCGATCGTTGCTTGGCGGAAGCCGTACACATCGTGCTTGGCTTGGCACATCCAGTACTGGCCGCGCTTGCAAAAGCGGCATTTCCAGCAAGGCACGATCTGTTCGGAGACGGCGATATCGCCCAATTGCAAGCCGTATTGCTCGCCGGCGCCTTCGCCCAGCGCAACCACCTCGCCGACGAATTCGTGGCCCGGTATCACTGGCGGCTGGCAATAGCCCTCGCGCGCGTCATCGCCCCAGAAGAGCGGCGCGCCTTGATAGCATTTCAAGTCGCTGGCGCAAATGCCGACCGATTGCACCTTGATGACGACTTCGCCGGCGGCCGGCTGCGGCACTGTCCATTCTTCCAGCCGGTAATCCTCCGGACCGTGGCAGACGATGGCGGGCATGGTTTTGGGCAACGCTTCGTTTGTCAAATAGCTCATCACGCTTGTCCTTTGAGAGCGCCAATGCGATGAGCGCCATTGTAGCGTCTTGGGCACGCATTCCAAAACCCAATCCGGCGCTAGAGGCGCAATGGAAGCGCGTATCTCTCGTTAGGGCAGCCGACGGACTGGGCCTCTGGCGCTCGACGCTAGCCGCAATCCCCGGCTTGCGACGTGTAGATCGAACTGATCCAGCCCCGTTGCCCGTTGTATTCGACTTGCAGCCAGCCATACTGCCGGTCATAGACGTTCACAGTCGTCAGAGCCGGCAATGTCAAGAGGATTCGCCCGTTCGGGCTGGCGCGGAAATTGAGCGGATCGGTCGTGGTCGCTTTGCAATCGCTGGATTGCTCCTGGATCGCCGCTGGGCTTGCTGTTTTCGCTATCGTGGCGACAGGCGTCGGCTGAAGCGCCGTTGAGCTCAGCAAGACCAAGGTGCCCTCCCGGTCCACCTGAGAGCAGGTCATGCCATCGCGGCCATACGGCTGGACGTCAAACTGCAGGCGCGGGATATAGGCGGCATCCAGGAAGACCAGTTCGCCGGCTTGTTTGAAACAGATTTCAAAATAGCCGCGCACCCAGCCCCATACATCAACACCGAGCACAATTCCGCGCTCAATCAAGTCAGGCACGCCCACTCCGGCGGGACCGACGCATTGTATATTCAAGCCAATCGGCTGCGGGCTGATGGCGAGCATCGCCTTCTGTTCTGCGTTGCAGTTGAAGGCTGGCCCCGTGAACGTGGCAGTCGCGGTCGCATAGGCGGCGGGTCCGATATCCTCCTCAAAGCCGCTCTGCCTGGAATCGTCATCGCTGCTTCCCCGCCCGGTAGCAGTGCCGCTGAATCCGCCGCCCTGGCCGAGATCAGAAAGCGGCTGGTCCAGCCGATCCGCCTCCGTCCGAAAATCGACAGCGGATGGCTCCGAAGCGCCGCCGAGATTTACCGCGCGGACTTTCACCGTATAGCTCACATCCGAGGAAAGCCCGGATATGACATAAGAGTTGACATTGCCGACATTCATCCAATTGCCTAAAGCGCTGATTGCCGCGGCTTGACCTACGGGACCGTCGGAGTTTGCTGTCGCAAGAATTTCGTAAGACTGGACGCCGGCGGAGGGACTCCATTCAACTTCAACGCTATCCGGCTCGGTCAAACTGGCTTGCAGCCCGGAAGGCTGGCCAGGCGGGTTGGGCAGGGTCCTGGCATTGACGGAGACAGCCGCGGAGGTCCTCTGGCTGTCCTTGGCGCGCACTTGCAGGGTGTACTGCGTATCCGCCGTCAGCCCGCTGAATATGTATTTGGCGACATTGCCGACGCCGGTCCAAGTGTTGACCGTCCCGCCTTGGACTTCAAAGCTAGAGGCGGCGCTGGGACCCTGCCATTTCAACGTGATGCCGGTCTGCGTGATGTCTTCGGTTGCGACGCTGCCGGGGCTGGCAAGGGTGGCGGGCTGCGCAGCCAGCGTTCTGGCGCTGACCGATGTCGGATCCGAATCGCCGCTAGCGTTGCTGGCCAGCACTTCCAGCGTGTATTGCGTGTTGGCGGTCAAGCCGCTGAAACTGTGCGTCTTCACATTGCCCAGCACGGTCCAACTGTCGCCGCTGTCTTTGCGTACCTTGTAACCAGTCGCGCTTTTCGCTTCCGCCCAGGTCAGCGTGATGCTGGTCTGCGTGATGCCGCTGGTGCTCAAGCCCGTCGGATCGGGCGGCACAGTGACGACGGTGATGTCCTCAGCCGCCGAATCGCCGCCGCTGTTGCTGGCAACGATCTCGATATCGTAGCTTGTTCCGGCGGTCAAACCGGTGAAGGAATGCGTCGCCACATCGCCCAGCTCGGTCCAACTGTCGCCGCTGTCTTTGCGCAGCTTGTAGGCGGTCGCGCCGGTCGATTTCGTCCAGGTAACCGTGATGCTGGTCTGCGTGACGCCGCTAGCCGCAAAATCCTCCGGCGCAGCCGGGGCGTTTGGCAGTGTGCTTTCGCTGACCGACGCCGAGCCCGAAGCGCCGCTGCTGTTCACAGCGCGCACTTGCAAGCTGTATTGCGTATCGGCCTCCAAGCCAGTGAAGTCGTAAGTCTTGGCAGTTTTGACGTCAGTCCAGCCGCTGAGCGCCCCGCCATTGACTTCGTAGCTGGTGGCGCCATCCGATTCCGCCCAGGTCAGCGTGATGCTGGTCTGCGTGATGCCGCTGGTCGTCAGGCCGGTCGGATCGGGCGGCACGGTGACGACGGTAATGTCCTCGGCTGTCGAATCCCCGCCGGCGTTTGTGGCGCTGACCTTTAGCGTATAGCTCGTCCCGGCGTCCAAGCCGCTGAAAGTGTAAGTCGCCACATTGCCAAGCGTCGTCACCGTTCCACTGCCGACTTGGACTTTGTAGCCGGTAGCAGTGGTCGATTTCGTCCAGGTCAGCGTGATGCTGGTCTGTGTGATGCCGCTGGTCGTCAAGCCACTCGGCGCGGCCGGGGCGGGCGGCGGCGGGACATTGTTCGTAGTGGCGGTCGTTTGCGCGATGCTGGAATCGCCGCCCGCATTGCTCGCCCGCACTTGCAAGGTGTAGGCCGTGTTGGCGGTCAAGCCGGTGAAGGTATAAGTGGCGACGTTACCGAGAGCGGTGAAGTCGCCAGTAGTTCCCGCCCGCACTTTGTAGGCGGTGGCGCCGGTCGATTTCGTCCAAGTGACCGTGATGCCAGTCTGCGTGACGCCGCTAGCCGCAAAATCCTCCGGCGCGGCCGGGGCGCTGGGCAGCGTGGTGACGCTGACCATTGCTGGATCCGAATCGCCGCTGCTATTGCTGGCCAGCACTTCCAGATCATATTCTGTATCCGCGGTCAAACCGGTGAAGACATACGTTGCCACATCGCCCAGCACAGTCCAACTGTCACCGCTGTCTTTGCGCACTTTGTAGCCGGTAGCCTTGGTCGATTTCGTCCAAGACAACGTGACGCCAGTCTGCGTGATCCCGCTGGTGCTCAAGCCGGTCGGATCGGGCGGCACGGTGACGACGGTAATGTCCTCGGCTGTCGAATCCCCGCCGGCGTTTGTGGCGCTGACCTTTAGCGTATAGCTCGTCCCGGCGTCCAAGCCGCTGAAAGTGTAAGTCGCCACATTGCCAAGCGTCGTCACCGTTCCACTGCCGACTTGGACTTTGTAGCCGGTCGCGCCGGTCGATTTCGTCCAAGTAACCGTGATGGCGGTTTGCGTGACGCCGCTAGCCGCAAAATCCTCCGGCGCGGCGGGGGCGTTGGGTAATGTTTTCGGGCTGGGGCTGGTCGTGGCTTCAGCGGATACGCCACCGGTATTCTTGGCGCGCACTTTCAAGGTGTAGGCCGTATCGGCGGTCAAACCGGTGAATTCGTAAGTGAGGGCGGCGCCGACGCTGTGCCAGGAAGTATGCGTGCCGCCTTGGACTTCATAGCTGACTGCGCGAGCGGCTGCGCTCCAAGTCAGCGTGATGGCGCTTTGCGTGATGCCGCTGGTCGTCAAGCCAGCCGGCGCGGGTGGAGCGTTGGGCAGCGTTCTAGGGCTGGGGCTGGTCGTGGCTTCAGCGGATACGCCACCGGTATTCTTGGCGCGCACTTTCAAGGTGTAGGCCGTATCGGCGGTCAAACCGGTGAATTCGTAAGTGAGGGCGGCGCCGACGCTGTGCCAACTGGTATGCGTGCCGCCTTGAACTTCATAGCTGGCCGCGTGGGCGGCTGCGCTCCAAGTCAGCGTGATGGCGGTTTGCGTGATGCCGCTGGTGGCCAATCCCGTCGGCGCGGCCGGCGGGTTGGGCAGAGTTTCCACAGGGTCCGCGCTGGCGCTGCAAGAGGTTGCGGCGCTGGTTTTCGCCCGGGCGCGCAGCCGGTATTCGGTATCGGGATCCAAGCCGGTGAAGCTGTGTTCGAGGTTGCTGCCGGAATCGACCCAGGCGCCGCCATTCGCGCTGACCTCATAGGACGTAACCCCATTGGTGGGGCTGGCGGTCCATGCCAGCTTGATGCCGCCGTTCGTGATTTCGGAGGTTTGCAAGTTACTGGGCGGGTCGACATGCGCCGCCTGGGTCGTCACCGCCAGGCTGCTTTCGGCGCTGATGGCGTCCACCAAAGAAAAAGTGTTGTCAGCGGGTATAAGCGCGCGAACATAGAAGGTATAAGCCGTGTTGAGAGCAAGCTGAGAGAAAACGCGGGAGACTGAGCTGGCGCGGGATTGCCAACTGCCGGTGTCGATCTTGACTTCGTAAGACGTCGCCCTGGGCGACTCATCCCAAACAAGCTGGGCGACTGTGCCGGCCACGCAGATGGCTCGCAGGTTTCTCGGGGCAATCGGGCTTGTCCACTGAGTCGCCACATTTGAACCGGTCGATTTCTGTCCGTTGACAATAGTGTGGACAATATAGCCATAGAGTTTACCGGGATCCAAGCCGGTGAATGTGACGGACGTCGTGCTGGCGTCCGTCTGTCCGCTTGGTTGTATTCTATCATCGGGCAATCGCCTGAGGTATTCATAGCCAGTCGCCCCGTCCACCGCCGTCCAGGTCATGGTCAGGCTGTTCGCGGTTACGGCGGTGAAGGTGGGCCGAGCCGTATTTTCTATCTGCGCCTGCGCGCCGAAAGGTAGGGCGAGCAGACTGAGGACAATGACGATCAGCCATCCCGGGCGGGACGCCATGGTAGAACGAATAGACATTGGGAACGCGCGCATAATCTTCTCCCGGCAATTGGGAAATTCCGAGGCAATGTTCTATGCTGCATTGTATTGAGAATCGCTTGTGGCGCATTCAAAATGACAAGCAGTTGCCCAGCAAGCCTTTTGCTTGCGCCAAAACAAGCGGATTTAACGCGACAAACTTCGGCAATCTCAGCGCCAAGGAAGATTGTGGCGCAGCGGGGGTATGTGGCATGGCGGATCTTGCAAGCCACCCCGGTTAGGGAGTGTCTAAGCTGCTGGATACCCACTTGTTTGTAAGGCTTGATTGGTATTGGTCGTAGGCATTTCAACGTGAATTGAAAGAAGG
>JAPPFH010000089.1 GCA_028875185.1 Chloroflexota bacterium
GAGGGATTTAGGGTGGGGGAAACGAGGGATATATCAACACATTCACCACTCCCGAAGAATAGTGTGTTTGAAGTCAATGAAATATCTCATTTTCGCGTAAAAGAATGGTGACTCACGAACGAAGAATCCGCCGCCCACATGAAAGACTTTGTGTCTCGCATTGGGCAACTGGCTGAATCTAGCGCTCGCGGATTCTTGCTCGCCTGCTCTAGCTCGCTGAGCGCCGACACTGGCGGTCGGGGATGGGTTTGTCGTCGGCGACCCGCCATTAACAGAAGCGGCAATCAGCTATACGATTGCGCGAAACCGATTTGGAGATTGAGAAGTCAATGATGGACAAACTGCGCGTTGCCTTCATCGGTACCGGACGCATCTCCGATTTGCACGCCCTCGCCTACCTGGACGACGATCACGCCGAGCTCGTCGCCCTGTGCGATAACAACATCGAGCTCGCCCGTCAGCGCGGCCGGCGCTGGGGCGTCTCTTCCTCGCGCATATTTTCCGATTATCACGATTTGCTGGCGCTGGACGACATTGACCTGGTCGAGATATTGCTGCCGCACCATTTGCATTACGCGGCGACGCTCGCTGCGGCTGCCGCCGGGAAACATATCTCGGTGCAAAAGCCGATGGCGCTGAATCTGACGCAGGCGGATGAAATGGCGGCCTCCGCTCGCGCCGCTGGCGTCATCCTGAAAGTCTACGAAAACTTCATCTTTTACCCGCCGGTGCAGCGCGCCAAAGCGCTGATCGACAATGGCGAAATCGGCGACCCCCTCACCATCCGCATTAAAAGCAATTCGGGCGTCAGCCCTAGCGAATGGCAAGTGCCGGCATCGGCGCGCGCCTGGCGCTTGAATCCGGAAGAATGCGGCGGCGGTCCGTTGGTATTCGATGACGGGCACCACAAGTTCGCCCTGGGCTGGCATTTTATGGGCATGGCGGAAGAGGTCCATGCCTGGATCGGCAGCACCGAAGTCGCGCCCGGCGAATTCCTCGACGCGCCCGCGATCGTCTCCTGGAAATTCGCCGGCAATCGCTACGGCTCGCTGGAAGCGGTCTACTCTCCTGAGCTTGTGCTCGATACCGCGCATTACGCGCAGGACGATCGTGTGGAAATCACGGGCAGCAAGGGCGTGATCTGGGTGACGCGCGGGCACGGCAAATTGATGGACGCGCCGCCAGTCGTGATAGTAAAAGATCGCCAGACTCGCGCCTTTTCCGATATGCCCGTGGGCTGGGAGCACAGCTTCATCAATTCGACCAGGCACTTTATCGACGCCTACTTCGCCGGCGAGCCGCCGAGCCTGACCGCGGAAGAAGGCCGCGACGTGCTGCGATTCGCCTTGGCGGCGCAAGAATCGGCTCGGATCGGGGCGGCGGTCAAACTCTGATGGCGCCGGTCAGTCGTCCTCGACCGTAATCGTATCGCCCTCCATTGCGCTAATGGTCGCCAGAGCGTGGATTGGAACATCGTATTTTTCCCGCATGGCTGCGCGGCCGCCTTCGAAAGTCTTTTCCACTACGACGCCAACCCCGACCAGATTTGCTTTTGCGCTCATGACAATCCGAGCGAGCGCGAGCAAGGTCTTGCCAGTCGCCAGGAAGTCGTCAATGATCAATACATTTTCGCCCTCGCGGAGGAATTCCGCCGATACCAGCAGCAAGGTTTCGCCGCCTTTGGTATGGCTCGGCGCCGTCTCCAAAAATACAGGACCGGACATCGTGATCGGTTTGCGCTTGCGCGCGTAGACCACGGGCGCCCCCATTTCGATGCCGGTCATCAGCGCCGGCGCGATGCCCGAAATTTCCGCCGTCAGTATTCGATCGACCGGCGTCCCGGCGAAGCGCGCGGCAAACGCGGCGCCCATATCAGCCACCAGCGCCGGGTCAAGCTGATGATTGATGATGCTGTCGACCTTGAGAATGCCGCCGCCAAGGTTTAGGCCTTCAGCCCGAATTCGCTCAATCAGTGCTTTCATGGGACCGCTCCAAGCGCCCGATTATGGGCATCGTTATGCTCAGGCTTGCGCCATAACACGCGTGATTTGTTCGAGATGATCCAGGTCGTGCGCGCTAACCTGCATAAGGGCGTCGGTCATACTGAAGCTGTCGCGCTCCGGATGCACGCCGCCGCGCGCCCACTCGGCCGGCGTCAGCGCTTCGAAAAAGGCGGCGAAGCGCGCGCGCGACCCCTTTAGCGCGTTATATGCATCGTCCAGCGAGTCCGCCTGATACTGGCGCTCAATCGCCAGCGCCTCATGATCGTAAGCGGGCAATTGCGGATGATCCAACTCAAGCATCATGCGCGCGCGACTTTGGAATATCTCATCAAAGTCGCGCAAGTGACAGACGATTTCGATTATCGACCAGCCATCGGGCCCGTCGCGCAATGCCCGCGCATCCTCAGCTGAAACATTCCGCAGAATGTGCCCCAGTATCTCGCAGGTCAGCCTCATTGACGCGATCTGCCGCGCGCGCGCTTGCCCCCATGATGTCCCTGATTGGCTCATGCTCCGGCTCCCAGTCGAATGTTATTCGTTAATTTCGCATTCTAGTCTCATCGGCGGCGGCGCGCCATATCGCAAAACGCAGGGAGTGGTGAATGTGTTGATATATCCCTCGTTTCCCCCACCCTAAATCCCTCCCCGAACGCCAGTGTCTACGCGGCGCAAATGAGGGAGGGACTTCAAAAGCCCTTAATTCCTTGAAAAACTCCCCTTCCCTCCATGTGGGGGCAAGGGGCCGGGGAATGGGGGTTTTTGCGGTATCGATAAAAGTCACCACTTCCAATCACATTCATTCGATCGCCCAAAGCAGCGCCTGATTATCGCCCGCGCCCGAGGCAAGCATCGTGCCAGCCGGGTTGAAGCCCAGCGCGAGCACCGGGCGTTTATGCGTCATCAGCGTCATCACTTCCTGTGCCGAGTCTGTGTCCCAGATTCGAATCGCATGATCTCGCCCGCCACTCGCCAGCAGCCTTCCATCGGGCGTGAACGCCAGGGCGTCGACGCCGCCCTCGTGCGCGCGCCAAGCAAGCAGCTCAGCGCCATCCTCCACGCGCCAAAGACGAATCATCGTGTCCTTGCCCGCCGATGCCAGAACTGCGGAACCGGGCCCGAGGGCGATCTGTCGGATCCAATCTTCGCGCGAGCCGAGAACCGCGGATGCATGGCCCGCCACCAGACTCCAGCGGCGGACAACGCCGTCCCGCCCCGCTGAAAAAAGATGGCGGCCACCATCGGCAAAGGCGAGCGTCGTCACCTCATCAGTGTGCCCCTCGAGCAAGGCTGCCGCTTCGCCCGTTTTGAGGGACCACAGCCGGACTGAGCAATCGGCGCCCGCGGAAGCCAGCAGTTTGCCATCTGGGCTGAAGGCGAGCGCTTCGACCGACCCGGAGCGCGCCTGCCAGGCATTGACAATCCGCGCTTGATCGCCAGCAAGCGCATAAAGCGCGATCGTCATATCGGCGCTGCATGAGGCCAGCAGCTTGCCATCCGGGCTGAAAGCGATGTCTTTCACCGGCGCACTGTGACCGCGCAGGCGAAATGTCGGCGCGCCCGGGAAAGCATTGACGTAAATCGCTATGTCGTCGCCGCCGCAAATCGCCAGCTTATCGCCGCCCGGCGCCCAGCGCAGCCTCGATATCCAGCCGAAGCGCGCGCTTCCCAGACAGCGGAGAGACCTGGCATTGTCTATGATGATCGGTTGAAAGTTCAAGCCTCGCCCTCGACGCTCCGCCGCATAGTTTCGCCGCGCCGCCGCATTATAGCGACATTGCGCCAGATTGTTTGATGATTATAATGGCTGCCGAGCCTTTCAGACGAGAGAGTCCATGACCCAAATCCGCAGCACGCTAGACGAGATTCGCCAGTTGGAGCGCGCATACGCAACGACCATTCCGCAGGCTTTTCTCGACGAAAACCAGCACGTCAATGTGCAGTTTTACTTGCGCCTCGTCGAGAGCGGCTTGGGCGAAGTCTTTCGGCGCGCCGGCTTGGGCGAGCGCTATGCCGCCGCCGATGAAATTGGCAACTTCGCGCTGGAGCAACATATTCGCTATCTCGCTGAACTGCTCCACAAGGACGCCGTCAGCGTCTACATTCGTCTCGTAGACTTAAGTCCAAAGCGCGCCTACTTCATTGGCTTCCTCGTAAACGACACCCGTGAACAGCTGGCAGCCACAGTCGAGGTGGTGATGATGAATGTCGATATTGCCCGTCGGCGTGGCGCGCCCTTCCCGTCAGCGGCGAAGGCGAAACTTGACGCGCTCTTGACCGCGCACCGCAATCTGCCCTGGCCTCCGCCGGTCTGCGGCATCATGCGCGCCTAGGGTCTCAATCAGCGAGCAATCCGTTTTCATCTAGCCATTCGCGCAGCGCGCCGGCGAAAACGCGATTGCCCACAGGGTTCAGGTGCAGGTCATCGGCATAATAGAGCAGCTCGCCCTCCGCCGCCTGTTGCCGCAAATCTACGAGCGCATCGTAACAAGCCAATTGCAGGTCGGCACAAAGATCTAACATCGCCAGCCGCGCGCTGCGAATGGCTTCCAGCTCGTCTCCCAACACAGCCGCTGTTTGCGACTCATAAACTTCTTCCCGCGTCGGCACCAGCAGGACCACCAGCTGACCGCCCCAAGTTGAAACGAGTTCTTGCGCGCTCTCAAAGGCGGCGCGGGAAATCTCGTAGCCGGCTTGATTGACCGCCCGCGACATATCCATCGCTTCCGCTTCGTATCGCTGCCCGAAGCGCAGCTCCGCGCCCGAGGGCAAAGTAACGGCATAGCGCTCATCAAACTTTGCCTGGTTGGGATCGCGAAAACGATCCCAACCAGGCAGAACGCTTTCCAGCACTGCGTAAAGCGCGGATCGCGTCCGCAGCCACGCGCTTATCTCGCTCGCGTCTCCGCCGCCGTCATCGTCGCTCGCGCTCGCATCGTCTTCAATCTGCGCGAGCTTACCATTTGCGCTGAACAGTCCATAGTCGTCATTGAAGTCGTTGCCGAAGAACTGCCACAGCGCCAGCCGCGGCTTCAGCGGCGCTCCGAAGCCCTGCAGAATCAGAAGGTGACTGTGGCTGCCAGTCCCCGGCTGACCGAGATTCACCAGGCCCAGCCCAGTATCGCGCTCCAAAAGCGTCACCCAACAATCAGCGCGCTCGGTGAAGCAGAATGCGAAAGAGTCGCCCAGAACCACCGCATCCACGAAATAATCGACCGGGCGCGTTCGGAAACCGATGCCGCCGCCCGCCCACAATTCAATTGTACTCGCCCGAAACCTGACGCTGGGGCTGCCGAATTGCAGGGCATTCACCAGCCCCGGCTTTAGCACGAAATAATGATCGGGATTCCGCACCCAGGCGCGCTCCCAGCGCTCGGGAAAGGGCACGCCATGCATCGCGATATGAGCCGCTTCACCCAAGCGCGGCGGCAGGGCGGCGGCGAAAAGGCGCAAGCCAAGCTCCAAAAGTACGACAGCTGCGACCAGCCAAATGAGGATGATCCAGAACCACCTCAGGCGCTGCCGCAGGACGATCCGCCAATCCAATTTGGGAAGCCTCTTTACGCCAGGGCTGTGTTCGCCGCTTCGCACTTAAAGCTCGCGCGGGAAGGAGGTTAGCACATTAACGCCAGCTTCGGTAATGACAACGTTGTCCTCAATGCGTACGCCGCCCACACCCGGAATGTAAATCCCCGGTTCGATGGTGAAGACCATGCCCGGCTCAAGCAATTGCGTGTTGCCCTCCACGATATTGGGCAATTCGTGAACGCTCAAACCGAGCCCGTGTCCCAATCGATGTATGAAGTATTCGCCCAAGCCAGCCGCCTCTATCACATCGCGCGCTACCCGGTCAACCGCTTCGCATGTTACGCCGGCGCGGGCGAATTCGCGCGCCGCTTGGTTGGCGCCATAAACGGCGTCATACATCGCGCGCATCCGCGCCGTTGGCTCGCCATAACAGAAGGTGCGGGTGATATCGGCCGGATAGTCGCTGTAGCGCGCGCCGAAGTCGATCAGCAGAAACTCGTCATCTCCCCAGACGCGATCGCCGGTGTCTCCATGCGGCAAACCGCTCTTTTCACCGGTCAAGACTAGCAGGAAGGCAAGCCCCTGCGCGCCCCGCTCAACCATTTCCGCCGAGAGACGGTCAGCGATTTGGCGCTCGGTCATGCCGGGCCGCGCCCAGCCCATCGTCGCCTCAAGCGCCGCCTCGCTGATGTCGATCGCCCGCTGCATATTGGCGATTTCCTCCGGCGCCTTGCGCGCGCGCATGTTGAGGAAAACATCGCCGGCGTCCAGGGCATTCAACGCGGGAAGCCCAGCGTTCTCCAGCGCCCGCCATTCGAAGAAGCGCAGTGTCTGACCATCCAGGGCGCAGGTGGTATCTGTAGCAGTCAAAGCCGCAACCGCCTCGCGAAAGGCGCCCTCGAATCCGTTCTTATCCGTCCACATAAAGCGGCGCGCTTCTAAATCGGGCCGTGCTTCCAGCTTCGCCACTTCCAATTCCGGTATGATGAAGGACAGCCCCTGCCCGCTGTACAAGCCCAGTATGGGGCGCTCCGACAAATGAAAGCGCAAGCCGGTGAAATAGACCATATTCTCGCCCGGCGCGAAAGCGACAAGGTCGGCGCCGCTATGCTCGAGCAAGCCGTCCAAACGCGCCGCGTAATCAATCGTCACGGAAACCTCCTGACATGCCTTCGCTTCTGCCACGATTGTAATCTACTCGCTTGACATTCGCCCACGAGAAACTGGCCTCGGGCAGTAGTCCGCGGCGGCGCAAACTCAGGAATGACATAACCGTTCGGCCCGATTATTGTAATGACCTGAGCAGAGACTGCAGCGATTCGAGGAGAACGGAGCGAAGCATGCGCCTGAATTATCATTTGCTTGATGTCTTCACCGATCGTCAATTCGGCGGCAATCAGTTGGCGGTCTTCCCGGATCCGCCGCCGGACTTGCCTGCGGAATTGATGCGGCAAATCGCCAAGGAACTCAATCTTAGCGAGACTACCTTCGTCTTACCGCCAAGCGAAAGCAACTTTGATTTCCGTCTGCGGATATTCACGCCGGCGGCCGAATTGCCAATGGCGGGCCATCCCACCGTCGGCAGCGCTTACATGCTCGCTCGTCTCGGCGCGCTCGGGCGCGTCGAAAACGCAAAGACGATTGTCTTCGAGGAAAACGTCGGTCCAATTGCGGTGACCATTCACGCGGACGAACGAGGCGACCCGGTCGAAGTATGGATGCATCAGCCGATTCCTCAGTTCCTGAATATTATCGAGGATCGCTCAAAAATCGCCGAGATTCTTTCATTGAGCGCGGCTGATTTATACCGGGACGCGCCAGTGCAAGTCCTCAGCAGCGGAGAGCCTTTCATGTTCGTCCTGGTCAACTCGCTTGATACGATTCAAAGAATCCGCCTCCGTTTCGACAAATGGGCTGAGGCCTTGGCTGGCACGAATGCCGAGAATATATTCGTAACCTCGACTGAAACCGTCTACGACAGCTCCACTGTCCACAGCCGCATGTTTGCGCCGGCGCTTGGCATCCACGAGGACCCGGCGACCGGCGCCGCCAGCGGACCGCTTGGCGCTTATCTGCTGCGGTATGACCTGGTTCAAGCTGGCGAAATGGTCAGCGAGCAAGGCTTCGAGATCGGGCGGCCCAGCTTCATCCGCATCCGCGCGCGGCAAACGGAGTCTACATTCAGCGAAGTATCGGTCGGGGGCAAATGCGCTTATGTCGGTTATGGTACGCTGGTCATCAATTAGCTGAGCTAAAGCCAGACCTATGCTAGAATGAAGCGGATTCTAGTCGCCGGTGTGGATGATGCGCAGCGCTCAGATTGACCATTACGAAGCTCGCGCGGTTTTTGACGGCTTGCTTGACGGTGAAGATTACGGCAACCGCGTCGCCGGCGCCTGCATCTACCGCTGCCCGCGCTGCAGCCATCGGATACGCTTTCGCTGGCGCAGCTTTTATCAAGCCGACGGCCGCTCCGCCTTCGAGCGCAAGCTCCAGCGCTACTTTGATGATATGACACCGACGCTCGCCAGCGAGGAGCAAGGTTGCCTCGATTTTTACTGCCCGACCTGCGCCGCGCCAACGCGCATCATCTTCAGCGCGGAAGATTACACCGAGATCGCCTACCACTTTGATATCTACGCCGCGTTGGTGGGCGCGGGCGAACCAGCCCAATGAAGAATCTCTTCGCGGCGCTGCACGATTATGATCCGGGCATGCTGCCCTCCCTGGCGGAATGCTGGCGCATCGATAACAAGAGCCTCAGCGACGATGAATTGATCCGCCAGCTGCGGGGCGCCATGCTCGACCAGGAGACTGCGGAAAGCGCCTGGGACCGGCTCGACGAGCCCGCGCGCGCCGCCCTGCAACTCCTTGTCAGCAGCGCGCGGAGCCGCATGAAGATTGGGCAATTTGAGCGATTCTATGGCAAGATCCGCAAGCTGGGCCGCGCGCAAATCGAGCGTGAGCAGCCGCATATTCGGGGCGAAAGCATCGCCGAAACCTTGTACTACCGGGGCTTCATCGGCGAGGGCTTCGACAAGCTGGAAGACAATCTCATCGGCTTCGTATTCGTACCCACCGATCTAATCGCCGCCCTGCCGCTGCATAAGACGAGCTACGATTCAGTGGACGACAGCGATGCGTCTCCCGAGGGGCGGCCCGCCCTCGACCCGGTGGAGGCCGTTGATGACATCAAGCGCGCCGATACGTCCATTGTCGATGATTTGACGACACTGCTGGCTTCGCTTCAAACGCGCCCGGCCGCGGTAGAGGGGGAGCGCTTCACGCCGGACACCGAGGCTCTGATCAGGCCTTGCCTGCTGCTGCGCAACCGGGAGCGGCTGTCATTCTTGCTGGGGCTCGCCGAGGGCGCGGACCTTATCGCGCGCGAGGACGGCCGCGCACATCCCAAACGCGATGAGACCAAAGCATGGCTGGAAGCGCCGCGCGCCAAGCAGATCAAGCGGCTGGCGGAAGCTTGGCTAGCTAGCCCGTCCTATCGCGAAATGTGGCATATACCCGGTCTTAATCCGGAAGATTCCGGCTGGGCCTACGATGCGGCGGGCGCGCGCCAAGCCGTGATGCAATTGTTCGCCGATCTATTGCCCGGTCAAGGCTGGGTATCCATCAACGATCTCATTGAAATCATCAAAGAGTTCGAGCCAGATTTCCAGCGGCTGGATGGCGATTACGACAGTTGGTACATCCGCAATGACGCCGGCGAGTTCCTTTCCGGCTTTGAGAGTTGGGACGCGGTCGAGGGCGCGCTCATCGAGTTTTATTTGGCAGGTCCCATGCACTGGCTGGGTTTGGTGGATATCGGCGATGATGTCGCGCGCTTGACGGCATACGGCCGCGCCTTTCTGGAACACAGCGACTGGCCCCAGCCGGAAGAACGCGGCGCGCGCATTGAAGTCCGCGAAGACGGCGCGCTGCTGGCCTCACGACGGGTCAATCGATTTGAACGCTTTCAATTGGCGCGATTCGCCAATTGTGTGGCGACTGGCGACCCCTACCACTATCGGCTGGATGTCGAAGGCATCAAGCGCGCCGCCGCCCAAGACATCAGCGCCCAGCATATTCATGCTTTCATCGCCCGCCACCTGGGCGGCAAGCCGATGCCGCTGCCAATCGTCAAGCTGCTGCGCATGGGGCGCGCCGGCGCCCGACCATCGGTGACCTTAGAATCCATGATCGTCTTGCGCGCGACCTCGGAAGAGACCTTGGACAAAATCTTCGCCACGCCCGCATTTCGCCGCTATTTGGCCGCGCGCCTGGGTCCGACAGCCTGCGCCGTTCGCGCGGACCAGTGGGAAGCGCTGCGGCAAAGCCTGGGCGAAAACGCTATCGATGTCGATACCACGCGCCTGGATCCTGACGCCGGCTGACAATTCAAAGCGCCAAATCAATCTTTGACGCCCAGCCGATAAACCGCCTGCTTCTTCCAGCCCGCCAGCTTGGCGACAGCGCTCGCCGCGCGCGAAAGCGGTTCGCCCGCTTCAAGCCGATCAAGCAAGGCTTGCTTCACCTGCGCCTCGGTCCAAACGGCTGCCATTGGATCGGCGCCGGCGATCACCAGCGTGACCTCGCCGCGGGGATTGTCATTGGCGAAATGGTCGCATAATTCGCGCGCCGTTCCGCGATAAAACTGCTCGAACTTCTTGCTGATCTCGCGCGCGATGCAGACCCGCCGCTCATCGCCCAAGACCGCCGCTATCGCCGCCAAGGACTCACTCAGTCGATAGGGGCTTTCATAGGCGACCAGCGTTTCGCTTCTTTCGGCGTATTCCACCAGCAATTTTCGGAGCGCCGCCGATTTGCGCGGCAGGAAGCCTAGATAAGTGAAACGATCGCTCGCCAGCCCCGAGCCGGCCAAAGCGGTCGTCAGCGCGCTGGCGCCGGGCAAGGGCACAACATGATAGCCGCGCTCAATCGCCGCCGCAATGAGTTCGAATCCGGGGTCGGAAATGCCTGGCGTTCCGGCATCGGATATCAGCGCCACATCGCCACGCGCCAGCTCAGCGAGGATTTCGTCCATCTTGGCGAGCTTGTTGTGCTCATGATAACTGGTCATCGGCGTCTCAATGTCATAGTGGCGCGTCAAAACACGCGATGTCCGCGTATCTTCCGCGGCGATCAGCGAGACCTCGCCTAATACGCGCAAGGCGCGAAGCGTCATGTCTTCGAGATTGCCAATCGGCGTCGGTACGATGTAAAGGGTTCTCATCTGTCTACGCTTCCGCGAGCGCGGGCGGTCAGCGCGGCGGGAAGACGTGCGCCAGCGCTTCCGGCATGACGCTCTTGAACGCGGCCAGGCTATGCCCGCTGCCCAGCTCGACGAAGCGGTAATTCAACTCCGGATCATGGGTCATGCGGCGCTCGAGGATGCCGCGCAGCGCCAGCGCCGGCTGATAAAAGCGCAAGTCTTGTTCATAGCGCCCGACCGAATGGAAGATGCGATTGGGCAGCAGCGGCGAATCGCGAAAGCGCTGCGCATAATCCTTCAACAATCGCACCGCCGGCTCGCGGCCCAAAGGCGGCGAGATCAGAATCAGATGACCAAATATAGCCGGGTTCTTCAATGCCGCGTGCAGCGCCGCAATCGCGCCCTCGCCGACGCCGCCCAGTCCCAGGTCCACCGGCTCAATCCGATGCTCCGCCTGCAAGAATGGCAGCAATTCGGCCGCGATCATGGCGTAATGCTTGTCATTGCCGACATATTCCGCCACGCGCGCCGACTGCAAGCCGCTGGCGAGCATCGCGATGATGATCGGCTCCATCCGCCGGTGCTTGATCAGCGCATCGGCGATAAAAGGCGCCTCTAGCGCGTTCATCGCCCATTGGCCGTCCATCAGCACCAGCAGGCGATAATCGCGGCCGTCATTGGCATCGTAATCCGGGGGCGTGTAGACCCAAAGGCTGCGGTTGCTGAAGCCAAGCTGCGCCGAACTGAATTGATGCCGATAGACGCGGCCGCGCGACACCGCACTCATCGCCGCCCATTGCGTGAAGGGGCGGGCGCGCGGCATCTGCAAGACCGATGTATTCACCTGGTTGGCGCTGATCGAAAGCGCATTGCGCGCATCCGCTTGCCAGTAGCGCCCCACGCGATCCATCAAGTCCACTTCCTGCGCCAGCGGCGTACCCGGATCGTCAATCGCGAACATGTAATCGACCAGAGCATCGCGCTCAAAATAGCGCTGATAATACCAGAGCGAGGTCTCGTCAAGCCGCGCCATGTTTTCGAAAGGCGGATCTCGATTGACAATGTCCACGTTCAGCGCGACATTCTTCGCCGTCAAGGAATCGTAAACGAAGGTCGCTTTGTCGCGCTCGACCCAAGGCCATTCGTCGTGGGTCGATAGCAATTCATCCACCAGATTCTGGCGTTCATCAGAAGCGGTCTGATAAATCTCGCACAGAAACTGGATGAAAGAATTCCATCTTGAAGAAGCCAAGCCTTGCCCTCCTCGCCCTTGCGGCAGCGACAGCCTCATTTTAGCACCTGCGCCGCGTAAGCAAAGCCTTCGCGCCATCGGCTTTTCGCCAGCCGGCGACAAGCGCATACGTGGTTTCGCGCTTTTTCGAGTCGCTGCTGGACAAAGCATACAAATCTGCGACTGTCAATTTGGCTTTGCTGTATGATGATGAGGGATTGCGGCGACGATCCGGAGATCGTCGCAAGTGACCTAATAGATTGCCGTTGCAACGACACCGAGCAAAGAGTGCCGATTTCGTACGGGCGAGCCGGTGGTTTGCCCACAATAGCGTCAGCATGTCAATGAGCTTTTGAATCCTAAGCCGGCTCTACGTGATATGCTAAGCAGCAAGGCGAAAGCTTGGCATCGTTATCGACGGCAGCGTAAAGGGCGAACCATGACGACAAGATATATCTTCTCATTTTCTGAGCCGATTAATCCCGAGCAGCTAATCAAGCTATTCAAACAGACTGGCTGGGCAAATAATCGCAATCCGCTGGATGTGCAGCAAATGCTGGATCGCTGCCATTTCACCTTGGGTGTTTGGGACGACGATCAACTGATTGGCTTCTCCCGCGTGATCACCGATGATCGCTATCGCGCTCTTATCGATGATGTGGTTGTCGACAGCGCTTATCGCGGCCAAGGCATCGCTTCCGAAATGCTCGACAAGCTGCTCAAGCGGATGCAGCATATCGAGGAAATCATGCTGGATTGCGCGCCCGAACTGGAGGGCTTTTACGGCCGCTTTGGCTTTCAGCCCAAGCAAAGCAGCTCGCTGCTGTTAAAGAATCAGAGTTGAGAGCTTGAGGGCGACTCGCAGGGTCGCGCAGGGCACGTAAACATCGCCCTTCGACACTGACCGCCGACAGTAACCGTCCCTGCAACTCGACGAACTTTGGGCTATCATTTTCATTAGCTCTCACGCACGGTCCAAGTGAATGTGTCGCCAGAAAATGAGCAAACTGCGCCTGAATCCCCAAATTGAACCCTTCACGCGGATCGACCGCCGGGCGCCGCCGGAAGATGTTCGCCAGCTTCCGGGCGCCGACAAGAACTATCCGATGGCGAACAACGAGAATCCCTTGGGTCCGTCGCCGCGCGTCATAGAAGCGATCAGCGCCGCCGCGCAGTCGCTGTCCTACTATCCCGAGTATTCGGATATCGGGCTACGCCAAGCGATTTGCGGCGCCCTGGCGCGCGGGCTATCGCCGGAAAATATCTTCACCGGCTGCAGCGGATTTGAAGCGCTGGAGTTGATCGCGCGCGCCTTCCTCCGCCCGGGCGATGAAGTGATTCTGTCGCCGCCCACATTCAGCGGCGCCTACCGAAAGGTGACCGAGCCCTTGGGCGCGCGAATCATTGATGTGCCGCTCGCGCCAGAGACTTTTCAGTATCGCCCCGACGCCGTTCTCAGCGCTGTAAACGAATCGACGCGGCTAATCATGCTATGCAATCCCAACAATCCGACGGGCACCGTCACTCCCGCCGCCGCTATGGACGAGCTCATGCGCGGATTGCCAGACCATGCGCTGCTGGTGGCCGACGAGGTCTACCACCATTTCGTCGAGGCGCCGGATTTCCCCGATTCCATACAATACGCGCTTGAAGACAAGAATATCGTCATTGTGCACAGCTTCTCCAAAGCTTACGGACTTGCGGGGATGCGGCTTGGTTATGGCATCGCCAAACGGGAGATCGCCAACTACATCGCTGGCTTGCAGCGCGGCTTCCACCAGAACAAGCTGGCTTTGGCGGCTGGCGTCGCCGCTTGCCATGATCAAGCGCATATGCGGCGCTGCGTCGACTTCCTGCGCGGGGAGGTGGCTTGGCTCTGCCGCCAATTTGACCGGCTCGATGTCAAATACTGGAAGCCGGAGACGAATTTCGTCATGTTCGAGACGCGCCTGCGGGCCGAAGACCTCAATAAGCAATTGTTGGAACGCGGCTTCCTGCTGCGGACGCAGACGCGAATCAATTTGCCATTTGGCATGCGCGTCAGCGCCGGAACTCGGGAAACCAATCAAGCCTTCATTCGCGCAATTGAGGAGATTTTGAGCGCGGAATCGACCTAACATCCGCTTGGGAAACATCCCCCGTGAGGCGGGGGACCGAGGGGGAACAAGATTTAGGGTGGGGCAAACGAGGGATATATCAACACATTCACCACAGCCTAGGATCAGCGGCGTTTGCCTTTCAGTCATACTGCGTATATACTCATAGGATAAGCGTCTCCAAAGCTGTTGGTAAATTGACGTGGTGGAAAACGATCCAGTTTTAGAACAGCGCGTCGAAGCATTGGAGCAATTCTCGCAGGCTCGGGTGGTCGAGCAAGTCGGAGAACTGACTCAGCGCGTCTCATCCTTGGAAAGCGCGCGAGACGGAAAGCCCCTTCCTGGCGACCAAGTCCGATATTGCGCGCCTGGAGGGGATGCATACCGCCACACAAGAGCAAATTGCCGCCCATTCCGCGCAATTCAACAAAGACCTCCAAGCCCAAAGCGAACTGTTCAACGCGCGGCTGGATGCCCAATCCGAACAATTCAGCAAAGACCTCCAAGCCCAGTCGAT